>CAYUNU010000059.1:0-13332 GCA_964446195.1 uncultured Porphyromonadaceae bacterium
GCCACGCCATGAAACATAATATTCTGCTATTTATATCAATCCTCCTGATTTCTTTAAGCGTGCATGCACAGGAAGGATTAATTCCTGATACAAAAAAAATCCTCGACTCCATTGTGATGTATGATTATAGTTCACAAAATGATTCCATCAGGATATCAAAAACTTTATTTACTTCTTATGGTGGAGGAGTGCACAAATCTGTTGAGTATTTCAAATGGTTTGAGAATAGTCAGGAGTGGTTACACGATTATGCCCTCTTGCACAACAGAATAGACCTCTATTTTGATGGCGAAGGGAACTTTTTAAGAGAAACAAGGCATTTGTGGAATTCTTCAGATTCAACTTATGTAAAGCTTATCGAGACAAACTGGAATATTGATTCTAAGGAAAGGTTGTACTATGAATATCAGGAGACAAGGGATATGGAGGGAAATACACTCCGTGGATACTATAAAAACTATGAGTATAATGACGATGGTTATCTCATATTCGAAAACAGATGTGAGTGGGTAGTAAACACTATCAACTGGAGAGGTAAATTCCAGCATGAATATGCTTATGATGCAGGTGGGAACAAAGTATTACATATAGAATATGGATGGGATCCTGTTTCCAGAGAATGGCAACCCGATCTAAAAGAAGAATGGGACTACCTATCCTCCAGGAGCCAGGACAGCTACATTAAATACCTATGGAACAACAACATAAACAACTGGGTAAATAGCAGCAAGTGGACAAGATCGATCGCTGGCCTCACTGATTGGCAAACAGAGATATGCCATGTCTGGTCACCGGCAGACAGCGCCTGGGTTTTGGATAGGAAAAAAGAACGCATTTACGATATATCAGGAATTTGGACCAGCGAAAAGACCTACGACTGGTCAGTATTGAAAAATGACTGGGTAAATGCCGCATGGCAGGAACGGGGTCTGGATAATAATAGCTATCTGGTTTTGGATATTATTTACGTATGGGAGCCTACAACAAATGAGTGGGAAGGATACGACAAAAAAGAAATGGATTATGATGCCTCAGGGAATCAGACATCCGTGATAAAATATGCCTGGAATACCGAAGGCTCAAATTGGCTTAATCATTCCAGGACAATGCGCTATTTTGATCCTTCACAGAATAAGGTCGGGGAAGAATCCTATCAATGGGATGCGGTAAGTGCCGAGTGGACAGGCAGTAGAAAATCGACATGGGATTTCGATGCTGACAATGACATAATAGTTCTTTCTGAATCTGACTGGGTATCGTCTGAATTATGGGACTTAAACGCAAAGTCCTTTTATTATTATCAACATACTAGCTCTTTCCTTCCCATTTTAGTAAAAAATGATATCCTGATTTACCCCAATCCAACATCAGGAATAATTAATATTGAGGGGCTTGCCAGTCCAGCAACAATTAAAATATATACGATTGATGGACATTTAATAAAAAATATCCCCCTCGTTCAAAACAACATTGATATTAGCGGTTTACCTCCTGGCACATATATCATGCTTATCAAAACCCAAACCCTAAAATTCATAATCACCCGGTAGAAACGCATAATGGCGTCCGGCATCCACAATCCATTAAATGTCACAACGCCTGGGTTGCTGTCCTTGCAAAAGAAAAAGAAGCGCAGGCTGAATCATAAAAGAAATCATCCTCTCCAATTAAAAGCCCTTCAGGGCTTTTAATGCGTTTTTCTAATATACTTATTTTAAATGCAATATATAATCATCAACAGCATAACTGCCAAAAATGCCAAAACCATTAGTTATGGATGATTTTACAAATAGCGGTTGTTCATATAAAACATCTCCATTTACATACTTATTATCCCCTATACTATTTAAATATTCAGCAAAAGTTCTTGAATAAGAAAATAATTGAAATTTAACAGAATCTTTTTCAATCCATGTATCACCAGAAAAATATTCTAGTTCTATTTCTTCAATCTCCGCTCGAGATTGACCAGCGAAAAATTCATCTGACAAAGCGTAATGCCAAAATGCATATTTATTAAAAGGATAAGGATCATAAACTTTGCCCAATGAATACTCTGTTTTTGTATAATAATAGAAATTCTCTTGATCCAGAGGATCCGCATAAATCATAAATACATAACTATCATCCTTATTAGAAATACCCTTCTTAACATAACATGAATCTATCTGCACTGGGTAAAGAAGTTTTTCTTGATTGGAAACTAGTGTATCACCTGAAAGTGTAACCACCAATAAATTGTAATTCACATCATATTTTGGCCTTAAGTCAGGTCCACTAATGAAATGGCCACTTTCTTGTTCATTTAGATAGGTTATCGTTTCCCCATTTTCTTGTAAATATACACTTGCGTCAATTACTGCATCGTCCTGAGAATTTTGTGGGTCAATGGTATTTTGCAGATAGACCTCAACCATCTCAGGATTAATAGTTCCTGTCACGACTATTCTCTTTTCCCATCCATTATAATCATAATCAATTTCTTTTTCAACACATGAAACTGAAACTAATAAAAGTACAAAACTTATATAGTAAGGAATCTTCTTCATAACAAATCAAAATTTGAATCCATAGCTAAAGGAGGGCATAAAAGGGAATAGACTCGTTTTATAAACCTTATCCTCTGAGAAATACATATAAACAGCATTCTTCCGAGCATAGGCATTATAGATGTTAATACTCCAATGGGATGGCCGCCCTTTTTTACTGGTCCACTTTCTTGTATATGAAAGGTCCAGTCGATGATAGGCAGGTAGCCTTGAATTGTTATATCCTGAGTAAACATAATAAGGGCTTATTAATGGATTACCCTTAAAATATCCTATTGGCAGCGTTATAGGGGTTCCTGTAGAAAAAACAAAATTACATCCGATATGTTCTTTGTCTGAGATGTTGTACTGAGCAAATAAATTAATATCATGTGTCCTGTCAAAGGAGTTTGGGAAAAAAGCACCATCACTAATTTGTTCAAATGAATTCAAATTTCTGGATATTGTATATGAAATAGATGTAGTTAAGCTGGGCCATTGCTTTTTAACCTGAGTTTCCAGTCCATATGATTTTCCTCGTCCATTTCGAAATATTAATTCATCAATATTTTCATTTATTAAGTCATCAGGTTCGTTATAAAAAAGTTCTAAAAGGTTTTTTGATTTCTTATAATATATTTCAAACCCATATTCAAGGTCTAATGATTTTACATATCCAAAGATTCCTGAAGAAATTTGATCAGCCATTTCAGGCATATAATCCATCGAAGATGAAAGCCATAACTCGCTGCCAATTCCCTGCATGTTATTGGAAAGGACATGCATGTTTTGATACATTCTTGAAAATCCTATTTTATAAGATATATCTTCAAAGATCATCCATCTAAAAGAAAACCTTGGGCCTAAGTTTCTGAAATCATCCGTACCCAATTTAAACCAATTCCCCCTAACACCAAGATTTGCGTTGATATTATTCCCAATTTTCCATTCATCTTCAATATAAAATGTGAAATCCCATGGTTTGTAAATATCATTAATACCAATTAGAGAATCAGAAAAGGAAACTGCATCTTCATTAACAAAGGACAAGGATCTTGGTTTATTAATAATTTTCTTGGCGATTATTCCTGCTCGAAAAAAATGATTGTTGTTTGGTTGGTAATTTATTTGAGAATTGGCTGATAAGTCAGTTATGGAACTTGTAGATTCTTGTTTGCTATATTTAACATAATCAACAAATAATGAATTACCTTCAGTACTATATAGATTGTTATAATAGGAAAATATAAGAGAGTTTTTCAAAGAAAAGTTAGCAGATAAAATAGTCTGCTGACCGAGTGTCAGTAAACCATTATTTTGTTTATACTGGAACCTGGAATCTATTGAATTATCCCTTGATTTCTCAAAAACCTTCTGATTGTCTCTTCCAAAATAGGAACTTACAAAAACCTTGTTTTTCTTGTTTAGATTATGAGTTAGTTTAAAATTAAAGTCTAAAAAGGTATATCCAACAAACTGTCCTGATTTGGATTTTAGATTGTAAAAAATTTTTAATGGCCAGCTTAACCAATCCAAATAAGAAGTCCGAAATGCTAGAACAAATGTTGTTTTATCATTACCAATTGGCCCTTCCAAAAAGGCCTTGGTTTGCAACAAACCAACATTAAGCTTTCCTGTTAGTAAATTTCGGTTACCATCCTTAGTTACAATGTCAAATACCGATGCGGTTTTCCCTCCAAATCTTGCGGGAAATCCACCTTTATAGAAATCCACAGATTTGATAATATCAACATTGAAAGGAGACAAAAATCCCCACGTATGGTTCGATAATAATATAGGTGCCCCATCAATTAAAAAAAGATTGTTTTGCCGACCGCCCCCTCTTACTGATATTGTTGAGAATCCTTTGATATTTGCTTGAACACCTGGAAGAAAACTTACAGATCTAATTAAATCTGGTTCACCTACTAATGATGGTATTCCCTCAATGTAATCTGGTGATAGAGGTATTTTCCCTAACAGCGTTTGTTTATGTAGTCTTAAATAGCTTGAGACTTCAATGACATCAATATCTATCGGTTTCAAGTTAATGAGCAACATTGTATCTTTTTTACAAGACACTGATATGCTATCCCTGGAATGCCCCACAGAACTAAAAACTAAATGCCAAAACCCAGATTTGGATCTCATGCTAAATGTACCCGCTTCATCCGTGATGCATACATTACCGTTGATAAGGTCAATCACATGAGCATTAACCACAGATTCTCCTGTAATACCATCCCTAATTGTTCCTTGCAGTACTTGACCTAATCCAGGTGGAATAACAATTGCAAGTAGGATTATTGTTAAAATTAAATGAAAGCGATTCATAAATAACAAAAATTGGGCAAATGCAGAGTTTTGCCCGATATAATAAGAATTAAAAATTATTTCCTTAATTACAACTGACTGTAGCATTGCCTCTATCAACCTCGCTACTGCTTCCCCATGCACTATATGAATAGAACCAGCATACCCAATCCGATGCATAGCCCTGAATGGTAACACAATATCTCAAATAATCTATTTCATTTACATCCCAACCATTTATATATGCACTGGTAGACTCGGTACCACTATTCCCATTGTGTATATAAGAAATTGAGAAGCTTCCTGCTTGAGCCAAATCTGCTTTATTCTTAAACCAAATTCCAAGAGTTTTTTTATAGTTGGTGGTAGTTTGTTCAACATCAGCATACTGGTATCCGCTTAAATAATAGGAAATAATTTCAATTACGGTTTTAACCTTATATTTTTCATCAGAACTGGTTTGATAATCTTCATCTGCAGTTCCACAGCCAGTTTTAAAATTGTTTTCAGCTAAGGTATTTTGTATTTTATAATCCGAATTACCTACAATATTATTTAAATCCCTATGACTTAATCGCAGAACCTCATCAATTTCATCAATAGAAGCTTCTAAAATATAGTCATCAATTACTTTACAAACATTATCACCCATTATAAATACACCATCAACATTTGCTATAAAACTCAATGATTTACTACTTACTCTTTCTTGGATGTACTTTTCCCCATTGTTTTCAATTAATTCCACCAGATCCCCATAACTTTTAAGGAATTCATTTACTTCAGTTATGTTTTGGGGTTCTGATATGATGTTAAAAGCCTCATCAGTAGCCCTCCATAATGATTTGAATCCCTCAGATTTCTCTTTTGAAATCCTTTCTTCAGGAGACATTTTAAACTTATCGCGAATCGCTTTCTCCAAATTTAAGGGATTATCAAAACTCATAATGCCTTCTATTATCTTATAGTTAGCAATATCTTCGGTAAGGTTTGCACCCACAAGATTGTTATGATTTGCGTCACTCTCATGAAGTGATTTCTCACAACTTGACATAAGGAGGACACTAATTACTCCAAAGAATACAATTAAATTTTTCATAGTTTTAAGAATCAAGATTGACTGTAACTTTTTCATAGCTAATAAAATTGCACAATGAAAGTTACGAAATATTAATGATACTACAATCTAACAAGTGATGACTTCATCCGTGATATGGCTGAAGATTCTGATTGGGATTTTAGTAAGCCAGGAATTCCTGATTCTCACCTTTATGGTTCAAGAAATTTGGCACGTTTTTCCGGAAAAGTTACTTCTATTCACGCAAGACGAAAAATAAGCAAAAAAAGATATCAGAAGTTTTTAGATTCTAATTTGACAAAAATCAAATAAATAGTAACAACCAATATTGTTTTTTCAGATGCATCCACAATCCAAGTAGGCCATTTTATCTAAGTACATGACAAAAAACTAAATATATTTATATTAGATTGATTTTTAGCGTTTAACAATACGTTTGCAATATATGATAAGCCACATTTAAAAATACTTTTAGCTTTTCGTCCGTGTTTTTTAATCTCAATTTTCTTAATGTGTTCGTGTATAAATATTCCCGCCTTGTAACACCAGACAAAAGCGATCATAACAATCAGAGTCAGCTTTTTAATGCGCTCAATATCTTGCAAGTGTGTCTTTTCAATATCAAAACCACTGGATTTCATTGCCCGAAAACAGGTCTCTATCTGCCATCTGGCACCATAATTGATTTGTGCTTGTTCGGGTTTGTTGAAGGAAACGATGATTAACAAGTCACTTCCATTATCTTTGCTATTCACCTTGCATCCTGAAAGATAACACAATTGCGTGCCCATCTTTATTATACGCCTGTAATGCAAAAACTCTCCTTTCTTTAATGAGTTGAACAGCCACGAAACTTTGATTTCTTTGTTTTTGTTGGGGAGAAATATCTTGAAATTATTTCTGATTCGTATATAATACCGTATATTGTTATCATTGAGGAACTTAATCCAATCATCCCCAACAAATTCTCTGTCTGCCATTAAGCAGTCGATACAGTTGACGCCAAAAAGCCGGATAAAACGACTGATCAAATCGATCCTTTCTTGGCAATTTGAATTGCCGCGCTTGTCCAGCATCTTGAACTGTAATGGAAAAGCCACCCCCTTATAAGTTATGCCCAGCATAAATATATTGATATTGGTTTGACCAAACTTCCAATTAGTTCTGTCTATGCTGAGCTTCAAGCCTTCTTTGTTGGGCAACAGACCAAATATAAGTTTAGCAACTATATCTGAATCTAATATGTACGTAGCGATAAAGCGCTGTATTCGCCTCAAACTCGAAGCGGCCAGTGCTCCGCTATCAAATGCGTTGGCCAGTTTTTCAAAACCAACGGTTTGGACTTTACACAGTGCAAAAACAAACATTGCTATAAGCTTTAATCTAGATAAATTTACTTTTCCCTGAAAATGGGTATCCAATATTGATATGAATTCCCTATCTTTATTTTCGACGTTGGTATTCTTCATTAGAAAAATGAGTGGTTTTATTCTTCTTATATACTGAATATCAACGTCTTATTCAAATTATTTAGCTGATTAATTTGCTAATAATTAGAGATTTATATTTTTGTCATGTACTAAACCATTTTATTCAATTATATCGTTGTCAATTAACTGACAGAGCGGAGCTGTATCAACCTGTTATCTTTCTTAATGAATCTAATTAGATGTATGCTATGAATGCAAAGTTTTCTTTACCGTTTTTGGTTTGTGCCCTTTTAATTTTAGGATGTAATAAAACTAATGTTGATCCTAATGGTTTGGTTGGGAGTTGGAAAATTTACCAGATTGATAGTTCCTATATTGTTCCAAGTGATGATGATCCCCATTGGATTTTGTTGGAAGAAATTCCAACTGATGGCATTATCCATTTTTATGGGGATAGTTCAGGACTTTATGAAATTGAAGATAGGTTCAGCTGTGGTATTGGTAACTTTTTATGGTCATTAAACAAAACAAATGATACTTTAAGTTTTACATATTCATCAATTACAGACATTGCAATAATCTATACTTTAAATAAGGATTCAATGGAATTCAGACGGGGAACATGTACTGGCCCCCAAGGAACTGGATATGGATTATCGTATTTATTTAAAACCAAAAGGACCATAAACTAATTATTATACATAAGAATTCTATGTTTTTTGCACTTGTGTTAATTTTTCCTATAATATCTCAAGCACAGCATCTGATTGATGGAAGTTTACCGCAGAGGTATGCAATCATTTCTGGGCACGAGATTTTATTTGATAATGCTTCAAAGAGTTATAAAGTAGTGCTTCCAGATGGACAATTTGTTAGCCCAACAGACTTTTTCAAAGGTAAAATTGGAACAGAGTTTAATTATTGTTCCGATAATGGTTATAAAACTAAAGTGGTAAAATTAAAGGGTAAACCTATTACCAAATCTTTTTGTTATAAAGATGATGGAACAAGGAAGTCAATTGCTCGACTTGCATACGAAAAAGGAGATTACAACTATTTGTATGGTGTTGGAATCGGGGCACCTCCTCCACCGGACTCGGTTCCTGATCCACCTGAAGACCCTGATCCACCAGATCCTGGAGATCCACCACAACTGGGAGACAATGAGTCATTTGATTGGCGTGATGTTGACGGAGTTAATTACCTTCATGACCCAGTTGATCAAGGGTGTAGAAATTGTTATGCCCATCAAGGTGTTACATTAGCTCAAACGACAGTAAGAATTGCCACGAATAACCAAATTATTCCTGATTTTGACGAAGTTTTTTTAACAAATTGTGCCAAACAATACCATCCTTTGATATATGGTTGTGAACAACCTCCTCCATTCGGTATTGATACGATCGCTCGATGGGATCATTTAAAAATGATGACGGAAGTTGGAATGGTTATTGATGATGATACCTATATTGAATATCAAGACGATTGTTATCCTTACAAATGGTATTATCGTCCGAGAATGGTATTTAATGATTTGGATACAATTCCTCAAGCTTCTTCAGATTCATTAATGGCTCTTGCAATAATTAATCATCTTGAAAATATTGGACCAGTTGCAGCTGATGTTAAATATGCTCTTGATAATAGTATTTGGTACAATTATCAAGTTGACAGTCTTGATCCCGGTGAAGTAATGTACGCGAATGATGTCTCTTATGATGATATTCTGACCGGAAACAGATATATTACGGTAACTAATTTTGAAAAACATGCGATAGTCATTATTGGGTATGGGTATCTCGACTGTAATGAAGGAAATTATCTTTATTGGATTGTTCAAAATTCACAGGATCCTGATGGTTGGGGTGCTCATGGCATTGGTTTTATTAATTACTATTCTTTTGAAATTCTTGATCATATAGCTTATTTAGAGTATCAGGAAAGGAATATTTCTCCTTGGTGCTATTATATTGGAGAAGCAACAAACGGCGGTGATTTAGATATTTTTAATGTACCTCTGACTTGTGATTCAATATGGTGGAAAGTATATGCATCTGGGACTCAATCCTTATCATCTATCGTGACACCAAATTATGGTAATGATCAAAATGCTTTGTTTCAATCAATAAATGGTACAGTAAATGGAGAAATTGATCTAGTGTATTATATGTGGTATGATGATGACGGAGCTTATGTTCCTCAATCCTGTCCCCAAGCAGAATTCACTGATTCATTGGTTCAGACATATTGGATAGGACCACCTTTAACTCCAGTTATTGTTAATTCTGATCCTAATCCGGATCCCTGTGATTGGTCAAGAACATACCAGATTCAGAACTCATCAGAGGATTATTATGCAACCAATGTGAATTGGAGTTCAGATGGGGGTATAAATATCGTAGGGTCAACAACTGGTGAAACTTGTGATATTACCGTAGGTTATCCTGGTGGTAATTTATATTGTGAGTTGAATAATACCGGAAGTGACAGTGTATCAGCGTCATACATTACTATCCCTTTCGATTGCCCAAATATGATGGTCTATCCAAATCCTACCGATGATTTTTTAGATATTGAAGTAGATAATATCCTTGATGATAGCGATATTGATACTTCACTTTTCAATTCCAAGGGGGAAAAGCGGAAAGAAAAGACAACCAAACTTAAGAAGCATAACCTTGATGTTTCAGATCTGTTAGCCGGCACTTATTACTTAAAAGTTAAGCTGAAAAATAAGAACGGACAGGATGTTATCCTTGAAGAGACTGTGGTGATAATGTAGTGATAATAGACATTAATTTTGATGAAAGCCCAGAATCTAACTGGGCTTTTTTTTTATCCAACAACTTATTAGCTTTTAATTCCTTCAAAACTCGGACTGCTTCCATGTAAATTTCCTCCAGGAAACATATTAAGGTTTTTAAATTATTCATACCCCAGTTTTTTCATTGGAATCCTATTATTAAGTAACAAGGTTTTTTAGCTATGCTATATTGCATTGATCTTTAAATGATAGCCATAAATTTACAATGAGACTGTAATCCCAATCGAAAACCTTCACCATCTAGTGACGTTTTTTTTCTGTCCTTTTATTCAATCTCTCCAGTCTTTATCAATCCTTCAAATATTTAAGATGAGCATCACTTTACAACAGTCTCCACCATTGGTTGCAATAAGTGGCAACCCGGTCTGTTTTAAGCTTTATTCAGATAATAAAATAGAAACTCCAGGAGTGCCTTGTTCGGCTATACTGAACTTTGGGTCAATTGCAAGTGATGGTGATACCCTTACTCTTTCGTGGGGATATTTTAATCTCGAATTCACTTTCAAAGATTCTCCGGATAATTCCGGGATGCAGCTTCCTACTTCGCCTATCAATGAAGTTGACTGGACAGCAGTAATCGGACAGGCACTCGCTCTTAATTATTATATAGACCAGGACTTCATTGTCAGTTGGAATGCAACTGATGTTACGTTTGTTTCAAGAACAAGCGGTTCGACCAATACCCTTACTGCCCAGTGGTCGTGGACAGGGACAGAACCAACACTTTGGCCTGGTGATGGCCAGGATGAGGTTGCACGCACTTTTTTCAAAATAGGCCTTCAGGTACTCATTAAAGAAGGGGAATCATTTACACGCATAGGTGAAGATAGTCTACCACTGGATGCTAATGACTTTGCCCTGTTTGACATTCGCAATTATTTCGCTGATCAACTTGTAAGTTTATTCAAGTTCCCTGATGCTTCAGACCAGCTGATCATACACCGGCCGGATAATTGCCGTGAGTACCGGGTCCGTTATTTTGAAAGGTTCGGGTTGAGCCAGACACCGCAGAAAATCACTGAATCCGATTCGTTCTTTATCCTTAAGGCAGGGATCTCCTACCTGCAGGAAGCAATTTACAACCGGCTGGATTCATCGCTATGGGAGAAGATTACCTACAATGATTATTCCCTTACATGGCAGCCTAAAACCAAGTACTGAACAACCACAACACTCTTCGCTCAATCTTAGAGGTATTGTAGAAATACAATGGCTATTTTGGTATTATTTTAAGGTGGAGGCATGCAATCTTCACAATCATCAACAACATTACAACAACATTTCTTCATATCTTGAGTCAACCAACTATATATCCAAGTAATATATTTTCTTCCCCCTGTCACCAAAATCTGGCTGATGCAAAAAGAAAGCCCTATTGTAATAAATACTTATATGATCTATGTGCTTAAATTTATTAATTGGGATGGTTTGAAGCTCCTCACCTGTTTGAGGGTCGATTTCTATAAGATAGCTTAGCTGAGTATTTACGAACTCCAGAAAGAATCTATTTGAGATTTTATCATGATGTACACGTCCAGTAAAATCTTTGCCCAATTCTATTTGAATATCTGTTCTCCAAAGCAATTCTGCGCCTAATGTGAAGCAGTGTACTGCCTGGTAATCAAAATCGAATAACAGTACAGAGTCTTCCAATTGAAACATATCAGATTGGATAGGTCTATAATCAGTATTTATTTGGTTCTGCAACTTGGCAATTCGTGCATTAATAATTCTCATTTCTGCTGACGAAATCCACCCTCTTTTAATCTTGCCAACAAACTCTCTCCTCACCTGATTATCAATATTTATGACAGCTCGCTCTTTTTTTTCATCGCCTACTCTATAAAAGAGTTCTTGCTTATTTGTTTCAGAGTCACATACATAATAATCATGGTACTGGCTTTGTTCTGACTTACTAACATACATGAAATGCTGCTTATTTAAAGCTTGAATGGGCTTAACCTTTTCTTCAAAGAATTTTGAGTCGCAAATAAATTCCAAAAACAGACTGTCATCCTCCATATTGGTGATAAAAGCCTTATCACGAGCAACAGCATAAACTTCACCAAGGCAATCCAGATAAATTTCCTGAAATGATTTAAGAGGGTTGGATAATAGAACTTTACCTGAGAGCTTCCCTAAAAATATTTCCCTTTTAGTAGGATTGTGGTTCTTGTATCCTAGCCCGATAAATCTATCTTCCTTTACCACATAGTCAATTATTGCATACGGTTCATCACTAAACAGTTTTGTTGCTATACCTGGAGTAGAGACCACCACTTCATCAAACTTAAATGGATTAACCCTAAGGCTTAGGGTAATAGTTTTGCCCTTGTAGTATTTTTGGTATTGTTCCTTGTCCAATATTTGTAAAGAATCCTCAAAATAGCCAATATGTCGCAAGGATAGCGAAACTGGAAACTCCGTGAGAATTAAACTAAACTCTCCCACATCATTGCTTACAACGCCCTTACCTGAATTGGTATTTAGAATCGTAACTCCTGCCAAAGGATTCTGAGTATTTTCATCAAGAATAACTCCAGATAGCTTATTCTGAGAATAGCCACTTATTACCGCAATTAGGGTAAAAGCTAGAACAATAATTCTATACTTCATAATCTTAGGTTAACATGGGAGGGACATCTAAAAGTAATGATTTCAGATTACTAAAGCAAGTGGAAATTTGTCCTACGATGGATTCACCCCCCCCCTTTTAAGTACCGGGTGAAAAGTGTACAACTGTGCTGGTTGAAAAGAGAACAGCTTGTTTTATAATTGATATTTTTCTCTTTCTTTGAAGATGAAGATAACAGGGTTGCTTTCTTCGTCGATTTGGCTTCGCAACTTCTTTATTTTGGCTAGATGTTTTTGGGGTACTGTGTTTTCTTCCAGAGCGTTATCAATCAATTCAGTCAATAGGAGAGCATTTAGGATAAAAAAGATTCTTCCTGATGGATCCCATTTGATGATGTCCCAATTTATAAACTCTTCAGGCAGAATCCTTAAAAGGTCATCTTTTAGTTTAATGTGACTTATTTTTCCCGAGCTTATGGAAAGCTTTGCATAAGCTCGGAAGAAAAAATTACTTGTTTGCAGGATACTCCAGGGGAGCTGAAAGAGCGGCTATCTTTTATTCTTTTCTGGGTACTTGTAAAAAGA
>CAYUNU010000060.1:0-13312 GCA_964446195.1 uncultured Porphyromonadaceae bacterium
CTCCTGTAGTGATATCGGCAGATGACAAGGTGTTTTTCTCCGATGATGGAACAGTCATGCCTGATGCGATAAGCGACAAGCTATTTACCATTTTCGACGACATGGACTATCTTATCAATATCCCCACCATGAAAGCCCACAACACTGCAGGAATTACCCTTGCAGCAAAAAATCATTTCGGGTCCTTTACCCGTACCTGGGCTATGCATATGCACCCCGGTCTGATGGGTGCGGGCGACGCCCCCTTTCGCGAGGGTTATGGACTATATCGAGTCCAAACAGACATCTTGATGCACAAGCTACTTAGCGGCAAGAATCTGATAATCATTGTTGATGGCCTATACCCTGGAGAAGACGCTCTGGGTGTACCGGAAAAATGGACCTCAGCCCCCTTTGATAACGACTGGTGCTCATCACTTTTCATGTCGCTCGACCCGGTTGCCATGGAATCTGTTTGTCATGATTTTCTAAGATCCGAATATAATGGGCCCACCATAGCTGAAAGTAGGCCTAACTGGTATGGAGTAGACGACTACCTACACCAGGCAGCCGATTCATCCTTATGGCCGGAAGATGTGGCTTATGATCCTGATGATGATGGTATATTGATAGCATCGCTTGGTGTACATGAGCACTGGAATGATGCTCTGAATAAGCAATATACACGTAACCTCGCAACAGGAAATGGGATTGAGTTAATCAAGGCCCACGAAGCTGGTTCCGGGATTGAAAACCCAATAAATCAGGATAAAATCAGGATATTTCCTAATCCTGCGAATGATTATGTGACTATCACTAATCATAGGAATAATAAAATCAGCTATTCTTTATACAATATAGAAGGCAGGGAGCTTCTTAAGGGATCGGTGGATCTAAATACAAGTAAGCAGATCAACATATCCGAATTAGCAAATGGAGTATACATCATCACCTTAAAGAGCCCTGATAAAAATGAGAACATTAAAATAGTAAAGCAAAACGAATAAGAAGGAACAGAACATAACTCATTTACAATTAATTTACCATTAACATTTACAAGTGTATTTTCAACGTTTATTTCTACCTTTACCCTTTAACTCAAACTATTTCTCATGTTAACTCCTCATGTAATCGGACTAGATTTTGGCACAGACAGTGTAAGGGCTGTAGTGGTCAATGCTTTGAATGGAAAAGAAATTTCATCTTCAGCTCATTTTTATCCTAGATGGAAAGAGGGAAAATACTGTGATCCGTCTAAGAATCAATACCGTCAGCATCCTCAGGACTATCTGGATGCAATGATAAAAGTAGTACAGGAATCGTTGGCTAAGGCTCCTGCGGGAACGGCTGATTCTGTAGTTGGTATATCCTTCGACACAACAGGCTCCACACCTGTAATGGTAGATAGGGATGGTACACCACTGGCTTTAAAAGAGCAATTTAAGGATAATCCCAATGCCATGTTCGTTCTTTGGAAAGATCATACAGCCATCAAGGAAGCTGATGAGATAAATGAGCTAGCCCATAAATGGGAAATAGACTACACCAAGTATGAGGGTGGTATCTATTCATCAGAATGGGTTTGGGCAAAGGTTCTGCATGTTTTGAGGGAGGACGAAGAAGTGAGGGATGCAGCCTACTCATGGATTGAGCACTGCGATTGGATGCCGGCAATTCTAACAGGGAACACGAAGCCTGAGGGAGTGATCCGGAGCAGATGTGCAGCAGGACACAAAGCTATGTGGCACGAAGATTTTGATGGACTGCCTTCGGAAGAATTCCTGACTAAATTGGATCCTCTGTTAAGAGGATATCGACAACGATTATTCACCAAAACCTATACTGCCGACCACAAAGTTGGTGGTCTCACCCAGGAGTGGGCTTCAGTACTTGGGCTGAAGCCAGGAATAGCTATGGGAGCAGGTGCTTTCGACGCACATATTGGTGCGGTAGGAGGAGAAATTGCCCCCTACTCCCTGGTTAGGATAATGGGTACCTCAACGTGTGACATTATTGTTACTCCTCTGGAGGAAATGCAGGGTAAGCTGGTCAGAGGCATTTGTGGACAAGTAGATGGATCTGTTGTACCCGGGATGATGGGGCTCGAAGCCGGGCAGTCGGCCTTTGGCGATGTATATGCTTGGTTCAGAGATTTTCTATCCTGGATGTTAGGAGAAAATCCTGATGAAAAAATGCTGAGTTATATTATTCCCCAATTAACAAAACAAGCAGAAAAGCTTCCTGATGATGATACAATACCACTTGCTACTGATTGGTTCAATGGTCGTCGAACACCAGATGCAGATCAAACAGTTAAAGCAAGCATATCAGGATTAAGTTTGGGAACAACCGCCCCAATGCTCTTTAAAGCTTTGGTGGAAGCTACAGCATTTGGCAGTAGAGCTATAGCAGAAAGATTTACCGAAGAAGGAGTAAATGTGAAAGAGGTTATTGCGATTGGGGGCGTAGCGAAAAAATCACCTTTCGTAATGCAAACACTTGCCGATGTGATGAACGTGGAGATCAAAGTGGCAGCTACGGACCAGTCATGCGCACATGGAGCAGCTATGTTCGCAGCAACAGTTGGCGGTATATACACAAAAGTTGAGGATGCTATGGCTGCTATGGGTCAGGGCTATGATGCCACTTATACTCCGAATGAGGCCAGAGTGAGTTATTACGATTCCAAATACCAGAAGTACCTGGAGCTGGCTTATGGTGATAAGTGACGAGTGACGGGCTTGGACTTTATGGCCGACTACCATCTGGTTCTATTCCATATTATTTTTTAACAAGCATTTTTGCAATATCAATTCCTTCTCCCTGGAGACTGACAACATATACTCCAGAGGTGATTCCTGGAGATCTTAGGTCTACGGAGATCCCTGCTGTTCCTACATCAATATTCTTTATCAAAAGAGTCTGGCCGCTAAGAGATTTAATTGTAAGCAATGTTTTTGCTCCTATTGGCTGAGGAAGGATAATAGAAAAATTCTCATCAAAGGGATTAGGATAGAATTTCACATCAGGATTATTCTTTATTCCTGATAACTTGATACCTGTTGCATTAGCCGGGATTATCTCAAGACTGTTGAGCACAGGGCTTAAGAATCCCAGAGCTTCGTCTTCGGGGAAATAAACCATACCGGTTGCGGCAGTATGCCCCTCTGAATATAGATAAACGGGATCCGACAGATTGCTGGTAACAGCATAAATAGAATTTTCTTCCGGGCTACTGATATAGTGATTTCCTAAGCCATCAGGGATAATATCTCCTCCGGGGAGGATAGTTGTTTCGATTGCTGTTGTTATTTGACCGCTAGCAGGATCGATGCATTTTATGCTTGTTGAATATTCGCCATCCAGCACAATTAACTTATCCATACCGGGATCATATTTCATGCTTTGCGGAAAATCCAGTCCGGTTGCAAGACTAATAGTTTGTCCTGTGTAAGGATCGGTTTGAAAAATTGTCCCCGAATAAGGGTCAGAGGAGTACAATATACCATTACCATCGCTTGTCAGCCCTTGCAGAAATTGACCCGGAGTTCGGAAGCTAAGTTCGGTAATACCAGATATGGGATTAAGTTTGTAGATTGTAATACCAATAGCTACCCAAAGATAACCCTTGCTGTAGGTCAGGCCGGTGCAGATAGGAAAGCTGTTCCGGATGCAATACTGGTAACCCGAAGCCTCCAATCTGACTATACTGCCATCCTCCTCATTTGCTACAAACATAAGACCTTCATTGTCATCATAATTAAGCCACTTAGGTGCGTCAAAAAAGCTCGTCCTGTGCTGGGTGTTTTCCCACCAGACCAAGCTATTGGAGCTTCGGCCAATGGCTACTACGTCCAGGTCATTGTCGGAATCGAGGTCGACAACACTCAGTGCGAATCCGGAAATCAGGCCTCCAGGCAGATCCTGTCTGGTTAAGGCCTGTTTTCCGTCATTCACGTAACAAACAAGGCTGGCTGCACTCATGCCAGTAGCAACTATGTCATTATCTCCATCCAAATCAAAATCGCCGCATTCCATCCAGATAGCGCCACCCAGATTTTCCATAGGGATTTTTTTGAATGTACCATCTCCATTATTTTCATACCATGCCTGCAAACCACTGCTACAAGCGTGTGCCAGTATATCTTTGTCGCCATCTTTATCAAAATCACGAGCTAGTATAGTATGCGCCTTAGCGAACTGATTATCAATAACATGCTCTGTCCAGTTTTCTTCACCATCATTCTCCCACCAGCACACTTCACCATTCAACTCTCCACAAGCGATAAGATCTGTATCGCCATCGTTGTCCATATCAGACCCATAAACAAAAGGTGATTGCTGAAAACGATTTGACACAACATGTTTTGTCCACTGCTGCGTTCCATCATTTTCCCACCAGGCGATTTCGCTATTGGTAGCAGACATATCAAATTGAGAACATAAAATATCAATATCTCCATCTTCGTCCAGGTCACAAAGCTCAACGGTATGGGGTCCTACCCATCCTGATATTACAATATGTTCTGAAAAGCCCTCTGTCCCGTCATTCTCCCACCAGCTGATCTTGTCCCCTTCCCAGGCCACAGCAATCACGTCGATATCTCCATCCAGATCAATATCTCCAGCTCTAACAGAACGTGGATTATTAAATCCGGAGGCAATTACATTACGTGTAAAACCCTGAGAACCATTATTCTTCCACCAAATCACACTACCACCATTTTCCGCCGAAACAGTTAGGATATCCATATTCCCGTCACCGTTAATATCAGCTGTACTTACATCAGCTGGAGTATTAGGCGACGAGATAGAATGCTTGACAAACTCAAGCTGGGAAAATGCAGATACGGTGATAAAAGAATGCAGGACAAAGGGTATCAAATACTTGAAGTATAATCTATTCATAATTTAAGTTTCTAATTTTGATAAGCGAATATAGGCTAGAGGAAGCGTAGGGGAAATTAATATCGACTAAATAAGCAGGGGTAAGGTTCAATGAATCAGCAGCTAGCATTAAATCATTTCGACGACGATTTCATACTATAGGGGAGTGAATTAGTGCATTAGGTCGAAATCAGGAAATGAAAAAGAAATTTTCAAGTAATTTTGAGTGATTTATTAGTTCAGCCAAAACTTTTACTCAATGAATTGGAATAAAATTTATGCCAAGCCCGGTGTCCGCATCGGTGTTCATGTTATCTTCTGGATTCTATATCTTTTTTTTTCAGCAATTAATGTCAGGCGATTTTACGAGGACGAAAAACTATTCCATCTGATTTACAGGATGTGCATCACCATGCCAATTGATGTAATTGCTACATATCTTACCGTTTATTTTCTTCTGCCACGCTTTTTATACCGTAAGAAATACTTTATTTTTGGAACGCTATTCATTATTTCGGCAGTAGGCTTAATCCTTATCCAAAGGGCGATCCTTTGGTACATCTCTTACCCCTTATTCTTCAATACAGTTCCTGCCTCACCCTTTTTTCGCTTAAACTGGCTATCGAGCTTCACAAATGTATACATGGCCACTTTTCTGCTCACTGTTATCAAGCTTGTAAAACAAAGGTTTAGCGAACAGGAGCGCTTACAATCGCTTAAAAAAGCTCAAGTAGAAGCCGAACTAAAATTTCTGAAGGCCCAGGTGCACCCTCACTTTCTTTTCAATACACTGAATAATTTATATGCACTTACGCTTGACAAATCAGACAGTGCATCAGAAGTTGTTCTAAAACTATCAGATTTGCTTAATTACATGTTGTATGAATGCAATGAGGACACCATATTACTGAGTAAAGAGATCAGTCTGATTGAAAATTTCTTAGCTCTCGAGAGCATCCGTTACGGAAACTCTTTGTCGGTAAAATTGAATGTCGACGGAGAAACGGCTGGCAAAAAGATTGCTCCGATGCTTTTACTGCCTTTCGTAGAAAATGCCTTTAAGCATGGCGTTAGCAAAGTTAGTCGGAATGCTAAAGTAGGCATAAATCTCGAAGTTAGTGGTTCCGACCTACAGTTCATAGTTGTGAACAGTAAGCCCTTATTAGTAGAAAAGGATGAGGCCGGATACACCGAAGGTATAGGTCTAAAGAATGTTAAGCGCAGGCTGGAGCTTCTATATCCTGACCATTACCACTTCAGTATTATAGAAGAAGATCAGGAATTTAAAATCAAATTAAATCTCGACCTTGAAAAAATTGTAACTTAAGGCTTGGATTAACACATATTAGCATGAAAGTCAATTGCCTTTTAATAGATGACGAACCCTTAGCACTCAGGGTTCTTGAGAATCACATAGAAAAAATCCCATGGCTGCATGTTGTGAACACATGCACAAATCCCCTCGAGGCTATGGAGGAGCTGAAGAAGCATAAGGTAGATCTTCTGTTTCTGGACATACAGATGCCTGAGCTATCCGGACTGGATTTTATCGAATCTCTCTCCTCCTCTCCTGCAGTTGTTTTCACCACAGCCTATCGGCAGTTCGCTGCTGATGCTTTTGACCTCGACGGTTTGGATTACCTGGTCAAGCCCATTGCTTTCCCCCGCTTTATGAAAGCTGTAAATAAGTACCTGGAAAGGTACGGTCCCTCCACCGATCTGCCTATTCCCCAACATCCTGATAAAGATGAAAAACGATTTTTCTTTATTCGCCAGGGGAGGAAAATGTTGAAACTGTATATCGCTGACATACTGTACATTGAAAGTCTTAAAGATTATGTCCAGATTTACACCTTCGAACGTAAATATATCTACAAGGCCAGAATTTCCAACCTTGAAGAAGAGCTTCAGGATGAACAGTTTCTGAGGATACATAAATCTTATTTGGTTCCCTTAAGCAAAATTGAAAGTGTTTCACCAACAGAAATAAGTATTTCCGGAAAAGAAATACCAATAGGTAGGACCTACCGACAAATCGTAATGAAGAGGCTAGGTATTAAGGATTGATTGGAGATAAATTAGTAATTTTGCTTAGGTTCAAGATAGGATAAAGCACTTTTACAGATGAAGAGTCTCACGATCAGATTATTATGCCTGTTTTCTGTATTCATTTTTGTTACGGGACAGCTATCAGCACAGGAAGTAAGTATTAACAATGCTGAAATTGCTGCTCTCAACTGGTATAAGCACATTAAAAAAGACAGAACAGCCGAAATCAATATAATCAGAACAGAGACCATCAAGGTTGAGGGAGAGGTAAGCATTTATAAATTCATCTTAGATGCCGGGCAATTCATCTGGGTTTCTGCTGATTACAGAAACGCACCGATACTAGCTTACAATCTAGAGCCAAGTCCCCTTCCTATTACAATACCTGATGCTTACAATGACTTTATCGAGCAGTACAGCACTGAAATATCCCTTACCCGTAAAGAGAATCTTAAATCTACTGTTCAACACAATGATTGGAACCATGCATTAAAAGGGTCATTCAAGAGCATTATTCTGGAAAATGAGGTTCTACCCATGATGAAGGTTACCTGGGGCCAGGGGGGGGCTTACCGGCAGTTTACACCTGATAATACGCCAACAGGATGTGTTGCCGTTGCCATGGTGCAGATAATGAGGCACTGGTCCTATCCTGAAAAAGGACAGGGATTATGCGAATATACTCATCAAACCTATGGTGATTTTGCTGTAAATTTTGATACAGTCAATTTAGTCTGGGATGATATGCCTCTCGACCAGCCAAATGAGAGGATAGCACGACTGATGTACTACGCCGGGATTGCCCTTCATATGAATTATGCTCCGGATGGATCAGGAGCTAACACAGAGGACACCCGGAATGTATTAAGAGATAATTTCTTTTATAATGATAAGAGAATCCTTAGTAGCGGAGTATCAACTTACGGACGAATAGAATACTGGATCAACATGCTCAAAAATGAACTGTTGAATGGTAGGCCGATAATTGTATCAGGCCACGGAACTGGTGGTCATGCATTTAATTTTGATGGTTTTACAGGAGATCATTTCCATGTCAACTGGGGCTGGAGTGGGTCACAGAACGGATATTTTCTGGTTACTTCTTTGACTCCCGGAAGCAGCAACTTTTCTGAATCCCAAAGTTGCGTATCAGGCATTTTTCCTGGAGACACCATGATGGTTGATCGTCCTTCCAGCTTACGCATCCTGGCTGGTAATGAAAAAGTTAACCTTGCCTGGTATGGTCTGCCACATAAAGGATTTGAACATTACAAAATCTACCGGAACAATGTTGAAGTTGGACAATCCGATAAAACGATCTTTGTGGATGAAGGAGTCCAAAGTGATGAAAGCTATGTCTATTCTGTTTCGGCTTTTTACAATATTGATTCAGTTGAATATGAATCTGAACATACTCCCGACCTATACTGCCCAAACCCGATTGGGCTTGTTCTGCCTTACGAAGAAGATTTTGAAGATGGCTTTCCTGGTTGGACATTAAGGTCTGATGCTCGTGGTTTTAATTGGGGAAATGCCAGTGAGCTCAACATGGGGGTACAGGAAGATTCCCGCTTCATAGGAATCAACTCAGGCACTGCTGGGAATAATAAGCTGGTATCTGACACTCTTGTCTCTAACCAGATAGATCTCAGCAACAAATCTCTGGTTAAATTATCATTTGATTATGTGCTTAAGCAGTGGGAAGATATTGATCATTTATATCTTATGTATCGCATTTTCGATGATCAGGAGTGGGTAACTTTTCACGAACTTGAAACAACACGTTCATATACTAACTGGACAAACTATAAATGTTATCTCCCTCAGGAAGCTCTCCAGGAAAGATTACAGCTGGGGTTCTATTATACAGATAACGCAGGTGTGGGTTATGGTGCCGGAATTGACAACATTATAATCGAGGAAGTCACTGATCCCGGCGTTCCCAAGTTTAGCGTTTCAGAAGCCGAGGCATGTATGGGTGAAGAAGTTATTTTTACAGACAGGTCAACAGGAACCAGAGACAGTTATTCATGGGATTTTGGCTTGGGTGCCAGTCCAAGATACGCCGATTCCGCAGGACCTCATACAGTTAGTTATGCATCATCCGGCCCCAAGAGTGTAAAATTGGAGATTAATGGTTTGGACAGAACCGAAGAAGCTGATTTTCTGGAAGTTTTTCGTGCCCCAAAGGCCAAGTTTAGCAAGAGCATAAATTACAAAACTGTAACTTTTCAGAATACCAGCACTGATGCAGATGCCTATATTTGGGATTTTGGGGATGGTGTTGGAGTAACTCAAAAAAGTCCTTCTCATGTGTATAGCCTTTCGGGTGATTACCGGGTAAAGTTGATTGCAATTGGTTTTGTTTGTGGCAACGACACCACCGAGAATTGGGTCAATATCAACATAGTAGGAAATGAGGAAAAAGTTCTTGATCCTGGAATATCAGTATATCCTAATCCTAGTTATGGAAAGATTTGGATTAATATTCAATCTATTAAAGAAGGATCAATTAGCTTTAAGATGTTTTCAGCAACAGGATCTGAAGTGATCTCAGAGGATATCCCACATTTTGGTCAGGATGCATCAATCGAAAAGGATGTAAACAGTCTGCCATCAGGGTTATACATCTTAAAGATTTCAACTCAGGATAAAACATGGCATAAGAAGGTGTTTATTCGCTAATCAGCTTATTATCTGACTAATGAGTAAACCTTACTAACTGTTTCTGGTCTGGTGTTTTTAGCTCCAGATAATAAATACCAGCCGGGAAGTTCCTGGCATCTATTTTGAAACCATGAATACCGGGATTAACTATTTGTGAAAAGAGATTTTGCATTTTATTCCCCCAGGGATCCAGCACATCAACAATGAAAGTACTTCTTTCAGGTACGAAGAAGGTCATTTCACCAAAATCTTTGATGTCATTTGGTTCGAGACTCACATCGAAGATATTTTCGCCAAACTCCGACCATCCATCCAGAGCTTGGGGATTCTTATATTTGTTTTCAAGGTGTCGATGCCACATTGCTTCCAACTCACTCAAGCTACTCAGGCCCAAAGCCGAATGATCAGGATATTCTTTAATCCAGCGACTAATACCTCCATGACCAGCAAATTCCTCCACCATCTCAATTATTGTATAGGATAATGAATAGCCGTTTCTTTTTGCAAAGCGATCATGATCAGATAAAATAAAGAATCCTGGCATAACACTTAAATTCCTCACCAGGCCCGGTACCTCCTGGGCAAAGCGTTTTTGTCCCGAATAATAGACCGCCAGGCCCTCATTCAACCAAACAGGTAGCTGTGTATTGCTGGATCTGGCAACACAAATGTGTACAAGTTCATGGACCAGGCCTTCCATAACCGACTCATAAGTATGATTGCCGGGCGGATTTGCAGGACTTACGATATGTATGGTTTTTTCACCAACGGCGAGGCCTACCAGCCAATCCGAAGAATCATCGATATTCATTGTATTTTTAAGCGAAGACAGATCAGGATGTATATAAACATCAATCCTTTTATCAAAATCCACATCAAAAAGGTTGATCAATCTGTAATAATTATCCTCGAGTCTTTTGTCCACCGCCTTAACCAGCGCTTTATCCGGGCCGCGATAATGAATATTGAAATGTCTTCCCGGGAAATTAAGCCAGGAGGGCATAAACAATAAACTGATCCATAGAATTACAGAGGTCATAGTATTACATTGTGACTTTCCATTAAAAACGCCCCCAACCTTGATTTATTTTGTTCGATTAATCCCCAATGAAAATCACTATTATTGTAAATCATGAAGAAAATTAAACAAAATTCACTAATCTACTTTAAAGCAACACTTTACCTCCTGTCATTTTTTTGCCTGGCTGCTTTTTCGCCAGCTACCAATGACAAAAATGAAGATCAAATGAAACATAACTATGAAGTACTAGCTTGTGATCAAGCCATGATAATTAATGCTGAATGGAACAAGCCGATATGGAAGGCCACTAAATCAGTAAAACTTGATAATTTCATGGGAGATCGCCCCGATCATTTCCCAGCTGTGGAGATGAAAATGCGATATGACAAGGATAATATATATGTGATTTTCAAAGTTGAGGACAGATATGTACGAGCTGTAGCCAAGGAAACTAATGGCAAAGTTTGGGAAGACAGCTGCGTAGAATTCTTTTTCACTCCCGGTCCGGATACAGAATCAGGATATTTTAATCTTGAAACCAATTGTATAGGCACCTTTTTAATGGAATATCACAATCTGATTGCCAATGATGATGGCTTTGTTAGCAAGAATCATAATCAGGGTATTGAAATCAAATCCTCACTTGCACCAGAATATGATATTGAGCATACTGGACCACTTAACTGGTTCCTCGAGTATAAATTACCCCACTCTATTTTATTGAACTACTTACCTTATGAGCAACCTGGTCCGGGAGTTAAGTGGCGGGCAAATTTTTATAAATGTGGTGACAAAACGTCTCATCCACACTGGCTTACCTGGGCACCTGTTGATTTCCCTCAACCCAAATTTCATCTTCCTGAGTTTTTCGGCTGGTTAGAGTTTAGATAGAAGATGACAAATAAGGATCTCAAAGGAGATATTTTCGGGGGTTTAACTGCCGGAATAGTAGCTTTGCCATTGGCATTGGCTTTTGGTGTTCAATCTGGCTTAGGTGCAAGCGCCGGTTTGTACGGAGCTATGATTTTAGGATTGTTTGCCGCCATTTTTGGGGGAACGAATACTCAAATAAGTGGACCAACCGGACCAATGACTGTTGTTTCAGCAGCTGTTGTTTCTATAGCAATATCTAAATATGGGGGTATCGATGGTGCTTGGGGAATTATTGTTCTAACATTTCTGCTGGCAGGATTATTTCAAATTGTTTTCGGACTATTAAAAATTGGGAAATACATAAAATACATCCCTTATCCTGTTTTATCAGGTTTCATGAGTGGTATTGGGGTCATTATTATAATATTTCAACTATTTCCCATACTGGGATTAGCATCACCAGGCAAAATAACCTATGTATTTAAAGAACTTCCTGGAGCTCTTTATCTCACAAACTACACATCGCTTATTCTTGCTTTGGGTACTATTGTTATTATTTACCTAGCCCCAAAAATCACCAAAGTCATTCCGAGCACCCTGATTGCATTAATCACAGCCTCCTTAGTTAGCTATTTCCTTACTCTTGAAACACCGCTTATCGGAGAAATGCCATCAGGACTACCCTCTTTAAAAATTGCATCTTTATATGCATTCAAACTTTCGGATATTGGTTTGGTTTTCTTACCTGCGATCACCTTAGCAGGCTTAGGCTCAATAGATTCATTGCTAACATCTGTTGTGGCCGATAACATAACTCGAACAAAACATGATAGCAACAAAGAACTGATCGGGCAAGGCCTTGGAAACATGGTTGCTTCATTAGTTGGTGGTATTCCTGGAGCGGGTGCAACAATGAGAACGGTTGTAAACGTTAAATCAGGCGGAAGGACCAGACTATCAGGAGTTATTCATGCCGTACTTTTAATGCTTATCATATTAGGATTAGGGAAATATGTAGCCTACATCCCTCTATCTGCGCTATCTGGAGTATTGATTACTGTAGGCATTAGCATAGTTGACACCAAAGGGCTAAAAAACATTTTTAACATTCCCAAATCGGATGCCTTTATTATCGTTACTGTACTGACGCTGACCGTATTTGTTGATTTACTACAGGCAGTTGGCATTGGAATGGTGATTGCCTCACTCATCTTTATGAGAAAAGCAAGCGATATGGTAGAAGATAGCACAACGCTCAAAAAGGTTGACAAATATGATAGAGAAATTGCCTGGAGCGATGAGACAGGCTTATCATTAAAGCATAAACATGTATATATAAAAAGGTTTGACGGGCCTTTGTTTTTCGGAGTAGCTTCAAAAATGTTGGATCGAATAAATAAGATTCCGTCCGATGCGAAAGTTATTATCTTCAGAATGAAAAAGGTTCCATTTATTGATCAATCAGGCTTATACGCATTAGAGGATGTTATCAAAGAAATGCAAAAGAATGGGATCATTGTCGTCCTTACCATGACACAACAGCAACCCTTATATTTGTTACGAAAGAACCACTTAATCCCTGAGGTCCTGCCTGAAAAGTATTTGTTCAACAGCATTGAAGAATGTGCTGTGTGGTTAAATGAATTTTGCAAAGATTGTTAAACACACAAAAACAAGACTCTATTCGGATCACTATTCCGGGTTGGTTCAAGAATACAAAAGCCCGTCAAACTTAATAATGACGGGCTTTTGTAAATCATGATAAAATAAAAGCGGAGAAGGAGGGATTCGAACCCCCGGTACCTCGCGGTACAACGGTTTTCAAGACCGCCGCAT
>CAYUNU010000061.1:0-13243 GCA_964446195.1 uncultured Porphyromonadaceae bacterium
GAAAAGAAAAATGAATACCTTGGTATTATTAAGAATATGAAAACAGCCTATCTTAAGCGTTCAGAGCAGGCTGATAGACTACTTGAGGAAATTAAAAAGTCTCCTTATCCGGTTATTGTGGCAGGCGACTTTAACGATACACCGATAAGTTTCGCTTACCATAAAATATCTAAAGATCTGGAGGATGCTTTTGTTCAATCAGGCAAGGGTTTAGGAGCTACTTATCGCGAGTTTATTCTTCCGCTTCGTATCGACTACCTACTGTGCGACCCTGCTATATCAACATCAGGATACAAAAATCATAATATTAAATTATCAGATCACAGGCCCATCGAGGCAAGCTTCTTTATCGATGGATCAAAAAGGCAGAGTAGATAATTCTACATTTCCCCCCGATAATATTATCCCTATTTTCTTCCCTTCCCAAGCCCCGGAATTTTGCATCAATGCCCCCAAAGGAACAGCGGACGACGGTTCAATAATTATCTTCATTCTCTCCCAAATAAGCCTCATGGCCTTAACAATATTCCTCTCACTGCACAAAAGTATTTCATCAACATTATCAGATATTGCTTTATAAGTTAAGTCACCTAAGGAAGTAAGCAAACCATCAGCCATTGTATCAGGCTTTACTGATGGGATTATCTTACCAGCTTTTATCGACCGAAAAGCATCATCAGCCCCGGCTGGTTCTCCCGCCCATACCATAATTGATGGATCAAGGCCCTTTGCACATATTGAGGTACCACTTATCAATCCTCCTCCTCCCACAGGGGCCATAATCAGATCAAGACCAGGAATATCCTCCATCAACTCGAGAGCGGCCGTTCCCTGCCCTGCAATAATATCAAACCTGTTATATGGATGAATGAAAGTACATCCTGTTTCTTTAATTACATCCTCCATCGTTGATTCCCGGGCCTCAAGTGTTGGCTCGCAGAAAGTAATTCTTGCACCATAAGCCGCCACCGCCTTTTTCTTAACCTCAGGACTGTTATCAGGCATTACAATATATGCTGGTATACCATTCATAGCAGCTGCCTTGGCGAGCGCAGCAGCATGGTTGCCAGAGCTATGGGTTCCCACACCCTTCGCAGATTCTGCAGGACTTAGCTGCAATATTGCATTTGTGGCACCCCTGAACTTAAATGCCCCTACCGATTGAAAATTTTCGCACTTAAAAAACAGCTCCGCACCCATATATTTATTGATAAGATCCGACTTTAAAACCAGAGTTCTGTGAATATATGGGGATATCTTTTGATGGGCCCTTTTGATATCCTCCAGGGCAGGTAGTTTTAGTTCCATTGTTTATCCTGATTTTGGATGAAGCTCAAAATTAAAAAAATCAAGCTAAACCGATTATCTTTGTTGGCGAATTAAATTTACAAGTAGAAATAGTTTGGAGCTGTCGAAAAGTAAGGAATGGTAGATTTTGGACCAAATCCCCCCTTCACCTTTTTAGGGAAGGGGGCTAGGGGGATGGGTGAAACGGAAAAGAGAAGCCATATCTACTTTTATGCCAGCCCACAATAGGGGATATTGAAAGA
The DNA here is from genome assembly GCA_964446195.1 of uncultured Porphyromonadaceae bacterium. Taxonomy (GTDB): domain Bacteria; phylum Bacteroidota; class Bacteroidia; order Bacteroidales; family UBA12481; genus JAUVKA01. The sequence goes on from CAYUNU010000061.1 coordinate 1,551, forward strand.
TGAAAGAATTAAGACGGACTATTGAAGAGGCCTGGACTGACAAAGAGTTATTAAAAAGTAATACTGTTGTTGCAGCAATAGAAGAAGTAATTGAATTGCTCGATAAAGGCAAATTACGAGTTGCCGAACCAGAAGGTGATGGATGGAAGGTTAACGAATGGGTGAAAAAGGCAGTAATTCTATACTTCCCAACCCGAAAGATGGAAATCTCCGAAGCCGGACCGCTGGAATTTCACGATAAAATTCCACTAAAGAAAAATTACGATAAGCTTGGCATCAGGGTTGTACCACACGCTGTTGCTCGATACGGATCATATATCTCCAGTGGTGTTATCATGATGCCGTCATATGTGAACATAGGAGCTTACGTTGAAGAAGGCACCATGATTGATACCTGGGCTACAGTAGGCTCATGTGCCCAGATAGGTAAACATGTGCACCTAAGCGGCGGTGTGGGCATCGGTGGCGTTCTCGAGCCTGTGCAAGCTGCTCCTGTTATAATCGAAGACAATGCCTTTATCGGCTCAAGGTGCATAGTTGTTGAAGGTGCCAGGGTTGGAAAAGAAGCTGTACTTGGAGCCAATGTGGTAATAACCGGATCCACAAAGATTATTGATGTAACAGGATCAGAACCTGTAGAGTACAAAGGTTATATTCCTCCTCGTTCAGTGGTTATTCCGGGAACATTGCCCAAAACATTCCCTGCAGGTGAATACAATGTTCCCTGCGCATTGATAATCGGGCAAAGAAAACCATCTACAGATTTAAAAACGTCCCTCAATGACGCATTAAGGGAATTTGACGTTTCAGTATAATACCCCTTTATCCTGATGGTAAAATTATCAGTTGTTATAATCGCTTTCAACGAAGAAAAGGACATCGAAAGATGCCTCAAATCTGCACAGGATGTCGCGGATGAGATTCTTGTCGTTGACTCATTGTCGACTGATAAAACACCGGAAATATGCGAGAAATATGGAGTTCGCTTCATTTCCCACGCTTTCGAAGGCTATGTAAATCAAAAGAACTTTGCCCTTAAGGAAGCAAAATTTGATCATGTCCTGTCTCTGGATGCCGACGAAGCCATAAGCGAGCCGATGCATAATGCAATTGTTGAAATAAAAAAAGACTGGAAATATGATGGGTACATCTTCAATCGTAAAAATAAATACTGCGGTAAATGGATGGAATTCACCACTTTATACCCCGACAGGAAATTAAGACTATTTGATAGGCGGAAGGGCAGGTGGATCGGATACGACCCACACGATCATGTAGTTATGGATGAGGGCTCAAGCACAAAAAGAGTTGATGTTGATCTGATGCATTGGGCTATGGAGGATATGGAGGAGCAAAGAATAAAAACACAAAATTTCGCCGAAGTAGCAGCGAAGGCCTATGTTGCTGAGGGTAGAGATCCATGGACAGGACAGGCTCTGGTTCATAGTACCTGGAGGTTCATAAGAGAATATTTTATCAGGTTAGGAATTTTGGAAGGCAAACAAGGGCTTTGGTTTGCTTCGTCGTCAGCCAAATATACTTATCTGAAATACTCGCTAACAAAAAAATACAAGTAAATGTCAGAAAGAATCCCTTTAAATGAAGTTCAATCCTGCGTAGAAGTTCTCAGGCAAGGCGGTCTAATTCTCTACCCGACCGATACAATATGGGGGATAGGTTGCGACGCCACCAATAATGATGCAGTGAATAAGGTTTACAATATAAAGAAAAGGGATCCCGGAAAAAGCATGCTCATTCTGGCGGCAGATACCAACATGGTTGATCGCTATATAAATGAATTTCCTGAAATAGCAGAAGAATTATTCGACAATTCTGATACACCTCTGACAATAATCCTTCCAGATGCAAGAAACCTAGCTGATGGACTGGCTGCCGATGACAATAGCATTGGGATAAGAATTCCTGATGATCCCTTCTGTCAGGAAATCCTAAGAAGATTTCGCCGACCAATAGTTTCCACATCAGCCAATCTCTCAGGAGAACCAAGCCCTTCATGGTTCGGGGAAATTAATCCTGATCTTATTGAAAAAATGGATTATGTGGTGAAGTGGAGGCAGGAAGAACAATCAAGCAGCAAAGCCTCAGCGATAATCAAAATCGCGAGTGACGGTACCTTTTTGTTGATTCGGTGATATTCTGACTATATTTAATTCCTTATTAAGCCAAAAAACATGAAAAAGGTTTTAGCAATAGCAATTGCACTGACTTCATCAATTACAGGCATATCCCAGGAAAAAGATGGGTTTCTCGACACCAGAGATGGTAATACTTATGCAACTGTGAAAATTGGTGACCAATTGTGGATGGCTAAAAACTTGGGATATATTCCCAAAGTATATCCTCCCTCCAATGAAGGAGGCATATATGTTTACAATTATTATGGATTCAATATAGACTCAGCAAAACAAACCGAAGAATATAATACTTTTGGATGTCTATACAATTGGAAACTTGCCAATACTGTTTGTCCCAATGGATGGCACTTGCCATCTGATATTGAGTGGAAACATTTGGAAGAATACTTAGGAATGTCACCTTCTGAGGCTGATAGTTTAAATTGGCGAAAGACCGGTCGGGTTGACTTGAAATTAGTTTCAAAAAATGTATGGGACTATGACAACTATGATAACATTAATGAAAGTGGATTTTCACTACTCCCAGGAGGATTATGTTTTAGTCAACCATACTTAAGAGACACAACCTTTGCACTAATTAATGAAAGTGCAAATTTGTGGACATCCACAAAAACAGACAGCGTTAAAGCCTGGTCAAGAGGCTTCTACAACAAAGCTACTGGTATTGGAAGAGCTCAGTTAAATACTAGCCAAGGACACTCTGTAAGGTGCATAAAAGATAAATAGTTGTCGAATCTCCAACAATGTTTGTATAGAAAAATATTAATTCTCAAGGAAATACCTTTCCTTAATTGGATTGAAATACTCCTCATTTAAATTTTGAAATGAATGAAAAGTAAAAAATAGGTTTTTCATAATTAGATCTTCGTCTAACACAAAAAAATACGGAGTAAACTTGTCGATATCTTGCCCAAAATCAAATCTTGGTAAAGAATAGGTCATAAAACCAATATCATGTTCCCTCAAAAACACTCCAATCTGTCTAGGAAATTTAAAATCTGAGATAATAATAATGTTATTAATTCCAATGGTTTCAGCAGCAACTTTTAGTTGTTCCATTAATTTATCTATACATGGATCACAATCGTTTGAAGAGAACCTAAGTACAAGTAAAGGCTTTTCTTCTACAATATCTTTGATTTGAATATTTTTTTGCCTTTTAGAATCATAAATTATTCCATTACCACTAATCCTGGTAGAATAGAAATGTTGATCTTTATAAATCTTATCAACAATCTCATCATTAATCAATTGCAATTCAATCTGAGAAGAATTCTTATTGGAATGATTTTTAATTTTCCTGATACTAACCTGATTAAAAGCATTCAAAATCACTAACAACAATATGACAACAATTAAAATTGCGTAATTGAACTTATCATTTTTCATTATTAGTCATTTTCTATTTTTACAATAAATAGAATTGGATTATCATTTATATTACTGCTATCAATAATATTACGAAACTGCTCATGTTTTTCCTTTAATAAGAAATTTTGGCCTTTGTCTATATTATCAAGCTTTTCTTTTAGCTCCAGTACTTCAACGGAGAAAACAAGCTTACCATTTGTTAAATTTTCAAATGGCCAAAAATATAATGAGCTGAGCATATCATCCCTAATTCCGATTTTATTAAAATCATCATCTTGCAAGGAAATAGATTCTTTATTCTTTTTGTCATAAACAACATACATTCCTGTCCCAAATGATTGGTACCTACCTTTAATAAAAAGATAATCATCTGATTCTACTATGTTTTGTATGGTGAGATAAGTCTTAGCTGCATATTGGAATGACTCCAGAGAAGAAAAGTACTGTTTTGGCATTTTCTTCTTGGATGAAAAATTATATAGACGACTTATTTCAAAATCTTGGGATATTCCATAAACCATATAATATGCACAATCCCAAAATCTTAATTCATTTTTATAAGGATATAATCCATTAAATAAAATGGCATCTCGAGACTCGCAGCATAATTCATTGAAAAACCTTTTCTGCAATTCTCCATTTTTCCCAATGAGAGATAGAGCATAACCTTTATTTTCAAGGCAAGTAGGTGCTGGATAATAACCGAGATAACAATTTTTATAGGGTAATATTGTAAATGGATTTTCTTTTATAATAATGGATTCTATCAATTCTCCATCAAGGTCATATTTTATAATTTTTTTTTCCTGAGTATAAACTATTAATTCATCCTTATTACTATTGAAGGTGAATTTTTTAATATTTACAAATTCATTTGGCCCTTTTCCATGCTTCCCAAATTTTCTAATAAACATTCCGTCCTCATCATAAATAAAAAATTCATTTATTTTCTTATCGTAAAAGTAAATCCTGCCATTTATCAATTGGATGTCCAGAGGTTTATAAAAATAACAGTCAGAAGTGGTTTCTAGCTTAACTATATCAATATCAACAGCTATCTCACTTAACAACATCTCCCCTTTATTCTTTAAGGCTTCGTCTAAATTTATCAGCTCTTGACCAAGTGTTAAAAAACTTGGTACGACAAGGAGGATGGGAAAAACAAATAGTTTCCTCATTATAAATCTTTTTCATCCATGTCTATACAATAAATTCATTTGCGAGTTTAAATAAAAGACAGGATCAATTCTGGAAAACTAAGTGACAACAAGGATCTCCAATACACATAACAATTCTGCAGGCATCATAATACTGCGTATCACAGAAAACATCAAAATGTTGCCAAGTCAAGCCACAATAACAATCAGGACCAGTCACACTTTTAGCAGCAAAAACAGAGCCTTGATAATAACAATTAAATGGTTCTTCGCCCATCTCAATTTCAGTTTCATTCGCAATGACTAAGTCGGAATAAATTTTACCAGAACTTACAGTTGTTGCAATTGTTATGGCAAAAAGAAATGTAATTGCCATAACAAAGATTTTCTTAAATTTTCTCTCCATGATAAACTATTTTTACTTGATTTTCAGTAATTAAACTTTCAAAATAATCTTTTCTGAGTGTAACAAATAGCTTTATAAGGCAGTCAACCAATAATCTTAAACAATTGTAAAAAAAAAATTAGAATAAACCTAATTACATCTATTAATCCTCTGACTATCTTCCTTTTTGACAGACTTTTTTAGAGAAAATTTGGTCTGACGACCACTAGTTTCCACATCAGCGAATTTCTCCGGTGAACCAAGCCCTGAATCGTTCAAGGACATCAATCCTGAATTAATTGACAAAATGGATCATGTTGCAAATTGGAGGAAGGAGGAAACCACACAATACTCAGCCTCATCAATAATCAAGATTAATGTAGACGGATCATTCAAAATAATCCGATAATATCGCGTACACTACGACAAATCCACCAGCCCGTCCGGCAATTCCATTACAATTCGTTTACGATCCTCATCAATATCAATGACCCATTCGTCTCTGGCGGGAATAAGGACTTCTCTATCGTCAACAATGATCTTGAATAGCGGGTTGTTGGGGAGCTCGATTAATTCTACAATTTCGCCTATGTCACCACTTACTGAATCTGAAATAACAAAACCTACCAGTGGATGATTCTCTGCCACGGACTCAAGCAATTCCATTTCGAATTCCTTGGGGAACCAAACATCATTGCCAACCATTTTCTTCGCCAAATCCTGATCTTGTATGTCTTCAAGAGCGATAACAAGATGCTTTTCGTCCCGCCAAATCATTCCATCAGGATCTGATCGGAAAGGAACCAAACCCGAATCAATTTCAATAAAAATCCATTCGGGCCATTCATCAGGATCAATAATTCTTTTTTTTGTGGCAAGGGTCATTTGCCCACTTACACCATGTGTTTTTACTATTCTGCCTAAACGGAATGCCTTATCGCGTAACATTTTATTTGCTTATGGTAATACTCTGTCCTTTAGACTGATAATTTGGTGTAACTATTCTCATTACATACTGTCCTGCTGCCAGATCAGGGCGATTGAACTCGAGGTTGTCGCCCTCAGGCCTGAGCGGTTCACGAACTATTTCATTGCCCTCAAGATCATACATAAGGAACCAACTCTCCCGTGGCTGGCCCGGAATGGAATAATTCAGACTAAAAGCTCCGTTTGATGGATTAGGCCAGGCTTTCATAATGCCCGACTCAGCATTCAACAAATCCTCACTACCAGTGCCCAACCATGTGCCCGGAAGACCATAAACATGGGTTGTAACGGGATAAGGATAAGAGGAATAATCCGTTTCATAAACCATCAGCTTTGTACCAGTATCATTGGTATTATAAATCAATGAGTAAGAACCGAGAGGAACATTAAGTAAAACTGTTCCATCTTCATTAATAACCTGGGTAGTGTAATTGTAGTAATAGGACGAGGAGGTCTGGACGTACTCGTAATAGACAATTAAAATCTCAACCTCATCATCGGTGTCAAAAAGATGCTGAGAAACAAACTGTATATCAGCAAGCCAACGCTTATTAGGAACATTGATATTGATCGTTTTCCATAAGATGTAATCTGCTGTGTAGAGCTTGCACTGTTCACCTACAACATCCATTATATAAAATACCGAACCATCACTCTCGAGTTCAGTCCAGGTACCTGAAAAATTAATACTATACTCCGACTGTATCTGCGCCATAGAGGTCCAGCTGAAAAATACAAATAAGGCAATAACAAGTTTTTTTTTCATATTTAAAATTTAATTTTTACATCCGGATGTAATTTTCCTATAAATATAAGCCAAAAGAGCTGATCCAAGAATAAAACTTAGTGTCCACGCAAAAAAGCCTATTAATAAAGTCTCTTTACCAAGCCAGGCAGCTATATTACCAATAAGAACCCATTGAATAACATAAATAAGAGTTACTTCTTTTCCCGCAAAGCTCAGAAAAGCGACCCGAAGCGGGTTTTCTTCAATATTCATCAGGCTAAGAACATATACCATAATTACGATGAAGGTGAGAGCCCAGAGGAAAAAGACTATGTTATGATGATAAAATTCGGGCAATACAGTAGCCACGTCAAAACCCATCCTGAAACCAAAAATAAATCCCAAAAAAGAAACGCCCAATATTATTCCTCTGCCCCAAGACGGGATAAGCTTCCATCTATGCAGGCCAAAGGAATGTATGGCTAAACCGCTTAATGGGTAAGCCAGCCAGGGGAAAACCGGGAAATAGGACCATTCTGCATGTCCGCCAAAAAAAGCTCCCACATATTTTCCCGTATTTAAGTTATCCACCGCATCATTGATCAGGGGAGTTACACCTACAATAAGCAATGCAATACTTAGCCAAAAAAGATGATGCTTTGAAATTTTTCTTAGCCCCCCAATAATGATAAGGGAGAGGCCAGCCAGGGGCAAGATATCAACTCCAAAAATACTGACAGGAATAAAATCAGGATAACCCGTTCTTATGAATCCTATCATATAGGAAAGATTGAGCAGTATGTTCAGGAGAATTCCTCCAACAAATAAAATTAACCCGCGCTTAGCCAAGCTAAGAGAATTTGCTTTCGTAAAGCCTACAAAGTACCCCATTACGATCATAAAAACCGGTGCAGCCGGCACTCCACCCAGGAAAAGAGAAATTTTTCCAAAAACACTTCCTGCAAGATCAGGATGAACAAGTTGTTCCATAACATGAACCTGAATCATCAATATAACAGCCAGTCCTTTAAGAACATCGGGTGTAAGCAAGCGTGTTTTTTTATTACTCATTATTTGATCAATGATAATCCTTCCAGTGCAGAGGCATCTCCAGGTTTGTTCAGGAGTGATTTTTGAAATAGTATTTTTGCTTCCCTCGAATTACCAAGTTTGAGGTGAGTCCAGGCCATCATATTTAGTCCGTCATAGTCGAAAGGATACAGGTTGACAACCTTTTCGAAAAGAGGCTTTGCCTTCAAGAAGTTGTTCTGTCCGTAATATACCAGGCCCAGCCGGAAATTCGCAATGGAATTCATAGGATCAATTTTTAGAATTTCATCATATATCCGAATAACCTGAGTCCAATTACCCATAGAGGAAAGGGGGAATATCAAGCCAAAGCGGGCTTCTATTCCCATCGGCATAAGACTAACAGCTCTCTGGTAATACGACTGTGACTCATCCAGCATACCAGACAGGTAACTCAGCCAACCCATTCGAAGATTTAGTTCATAATGGTCTTTATCATAAACACTTTTGAGGGCATCAAGCCCACCCTTGTAGTCCCCGGCAGTTTCCTTGGCATAGCTTGATGAGAATGCATCAACAAGAACCTGGTGATTTTGTCCGATAGCAGCCCCACTTAGGACTAATCCAAAAAATATTATGATAAATCGGGTTTTTAAAACGTCCATGTTATTCCTCCAATTATGCTGTTAGTCAGGTAATTTTTTGTTTCAATCAGGGGTTCTATCTCGCCACTATCGATTTCCCATGAGTGCTCTCTTTGCTGTAACTGATACCTGAATGTCAGAGACAGACCTTTTGCGATATCAGGAATAATTATGTTTAGACCACTTCTTAAAAGAACCGGATCCTGATTATTATAAACAATATAGGCTGATTTTTCCGACCATCCAGCCATTCTCCCTGCTCCGGCATGAGCTTCTAGCCATAGATAACGGAAGATCTTCATTCCTGCCATCCCCTGCCAAACCAAATACCCCTCATAATCGCCCGTTTCCAGAGGCATCACCCAATCGGAATGAGCTTGCAGGTATAGATTAAGGTTCCCAAATGGATACCATGTCAGATCCAGTCCGGTTTGAGTACCAGCTATATCCCCCAGGTTAAAATAGGAGGCATTAATGCCAGCCCGCAGAGTTTTAAACCGATATGATAGAGATCCTTCAAGAACATAATCCCTGTAATTAAACCAACGAGAGGCAAATTGGGATTGTCCCATCATCATATTTGGGGTATATTCTTTGTAAGAAAAATCTCCTTTAATAAAATGCCCGGCATAGCCCAAACACCAATTTGGGTTCAGAGCCCATTCTCCTCCCAGGTACAATCCGGTTTGAGAGTTCTGGTGGTCAAAATCAAAAACCTGCATTCCAACAGGAGAGGGCACTGACAATTGCTGTAAGGCGCTAAATTTCATGTAATTTAACCCTGCAAGCATAGTAAAACGTTCCCCTAAATCGAGTTTCAGCCCTCCTGAAACATACAGATACTTGTTTAGAAGATAATGATCCACCAGAAGCCCTTCAGGCTGATAACTGGTCAGACTGTCTGGATCAATGACTGCCACCTGTCCTCCCTCCAGGAATACACCTTTGAGGCTTGAATCACTTGTAACTCCAATTTTTTCCAGGGTGGCTGCAGGCATATCCTGAGCTATCAGCCGTGCTTCCTGCTTCCGTCCCGACCATAGTAAAGAGTAATATAGGTACTCCAGAGCAACCGGGTCAGATTCACTGAATTTAAGGGCTTTGCGGAAATGGTCCAGAGCAGACTGGTAATGTTTAATATTAAACTCTGCAATACCCAGTCGCATACGTAGATAATAATAATCAATCCCTGATTCCAATCCTTCTTGTCCAAGATTAATCAACTCCTTCCATTTTGCCTCTTCATACAAGTGGTATGTCTCCGAATCAATATCAGCAAAGGACATTTTTTCCTGAGCGTTTGAGATAATTGAAATCAGGAATAAAACTATCCATAGAGTCCTTCTTATTTCCATAGTAATTCTATTTCTCGGTTATCATAGGATCCTTTCAGTTTCACTAAGCCATTCTTCCCAATACTGAAATCAAATTTCCAAAATTCGGCTGATTGGTAAAATGCTTTTCTCATTATACTACTCTTAATCTGTATTTCTGTGGGATCCAATTCATCATCAACAGAAATAAAGGACAAGGAAAACTCCGACTGTAAAACCTGAGCAAAGGGAGCCATAACATCCTGCATGAGAGCTTTGGAGCCTCTGAAAATATGATTTACCGGCAAGCTGTCATTTACAATTAATCCAGGCTGATAAATCAAAGGAAGCTTATACATTGCTAGATATAAAAATCTTAAAGGAGCTTTTTTCGACCCCGAATAATGAGTAAAAAAGAACACTTGTGTATCATGCTTGAAATATGCCCTGGAATGATGTTTTTTACAATAGAGGTATGTTTCGTTAAAAGGTGTTGATTTCACTTCAAATTCCAAATCTTCCGTTCTGCCACCCTCAGTAAAAGTGTAGGCAAACCGTTGGCCAGGGACCCAGGTCATAGCTGCTGATAGCAATGGATTAATTTCCAGTGCCGACAGCTCATCCCCCTCTTTTGGAATTGAAAAGGTTTCAAGACTTATCTTTCTATCCTTTTTTACCATAAAATAGCTTAGAGGATATTCCATTGTTGCAGATCCTATATGAGGGGTTGCCTGAATCTGGAAATGAAGATGAGGCTCAGGTGATCTCCCCGAATTACCGCATTCAGCGAGAGCCTGTCCACGATATACATAGGCTCCCTTTTGCACTAATATGCTACCAGGTCTCAGATGAGATAGCTTCGAAAAAACATGGTCTTCATGCCGAATGACTATTGTATTTCCCCAATTGCTTCGGAGATTCATCTCTCCAAGCTCATTATCAGGAATTCCCTCTACCACCTCCTCAACTATTCCCGCAGCAGGAGCCAGAACAGGCTTACCGTAACAATAGTAATCATTGGCCTTAGTAGCACCCTCTTTAAATTGATTACCTCTAGAATCAATCATGACAAAATCCCAGGCATGACGCCAATCATCCCGGTGTGTGTGAATACCCGAATGGCCCTGACTTACTTTCCAGTAGCCCCAAAATGGTAAGTTGAAATGAACGGAAGTTTGAGGAGCAAATCGATGTTGATAATTCTGGAATGCATAGAGATTCTTCTCTGGTGAATTTTGTTGAACAACAACTTCCTGCAAACCGTTTCCCGCTTTAGTTCTCCACTTAAGGACATAAAGAAATAGAATCACCACCATGTTAAAAGGCAAGGCGTAAACCGACAGATCCCACGTCCTGAAAAAAGCACCCGATGCTACTGTTAGTATAACGACAAGTGGGATTAAAACTGCCGCCCAGATAAAAGACCTGAGCGATGGTATAAGATAGAATCCTCCTATAGCAATTGCTGAAAGAATATAATTAAAACCTATATAAAGATAATCCAGACTAGAGATTTCTAGTCCGATGAGTTGATAAAACAGATACGCACTAAAAAAGCCCAGCAGAGAAAGTAAAAAAGCTATTCTTGAATAAATAAAAATCCCCACTGCAATAAGTACTCCAGCCAGTATAGAATATTGAAAAAAGATGGCTCCCACAGATAGAAAATATGTACGCCAGGCTGGAAGCAGGGGCAAATGATCAAACCAATCATGTAGGTTTACCCAGCCAAAGCCCCCAATCTGATATAGCTGATTCAATGTATAAACGCCATACTCGCTACTTTCTAACATAGTAAATTGTCTGGTAGCCAAAATTACTAACCATAAGCCTATCATAAAGGGAAGGCTGAGGTAAGGCAGTCCATACTTTATCAGTACTCCCCTTGTTGCAATAGTAACCAATACTACTAAAAGACTTGTAA
>CAYUNU010000062.1:0-12777 GCA_964446195.1 uncultured Porphyromonadaceae bacterium
GACTTGGAGAGATAAGTCGGTGCGGCGTTTTAACAAAGTATGAAAAGGTGCCTTTTACACCTCAAATTGGTACTGTTGTCACGGAGCGAATTTTTGATTTTATAATATTGTTATTGATCCTTCTGGTATTGGTATTGACCCAATTTGGAGTTCTAAGTGGCTTTTTTACCAACAATAGAGATTTGATTGGCTTTGATTCTCCCTTATTGTATTCACCATTATTTATTGCAGCAATTTTAGGAGTAATTCTCTTTGTTGTTGCGGTAGTATATATTAAACGCGAAAGAATAAACTCCAATAAGTGGGTGAAGAAATTGAAGGATCTTTTTAAAAAGTTCACAGAAGGATTGCTTTCTGTACGACAACTTAAAAAACCCGGTCTGTTCATATTCTATTCTATTAGCATTTATGTTGCTTATTTTTTAATGACTTATTCCATATTTATGGGTTATGCTCCCGCCAGGGAGCTTGGTGCTATGGCTGCTTTTGCCGTTCTTGCTATGGGAAGTGTTGGTATGGTTATACCTGTGCAGGGCGGAATAGGTACTTACCATTTCTTTGTGGCACAAACCTTACTGGTGTTAGGCCTGGCTTTACCTGATGGAGAAGTGCTTGCCTTGGTGCTTCATGGATCAACAACCATCTTCATGATTTTTATTGGGCTACTAGCCCTTTTGGCTTTGCCTATCGTTAATCGAAATAAGCATAATTAGAGCTATGATTTTTTTTCTGATATGTTTTTTCCAATAATAATGAACTTAATAGGTACCTGTTTGTATATTACTAGAGATACATTGCACAGAATTAGGTAATCAGAATGAATCCGGTTAAATATTCAATAGGAGATCTAGAAAGAATTACGGGAATAAAAGCACACACTATACGTATGTGGGAAAAGAGGTATGGGATAATTAGACCAGAGCGTACAAGTACTAATATTCGATACTATTCCGACAAAAATCTTCAAAAATTACTTAATATCAGTATTTTAAATAAGAGTGGATTTAAAATATCCCAAATATCAGAATTGTCCGATTCTGATATAATTAGAGAGGTGGAAAATGTTTCTCACTATTCTGATGGATTGGATGCCAGCATTAATAGCTTAATAATGGCAGCAATTGGGATGCAGGAGGAAAAAATTGGTGAGTTATTGAATTCATCGGTTTTAAACCTGGGTTTTGAAAGGTCTTTTTGCGAATTGGTGTTTCCATTGATTCAAAAAATTGGTGTTTTCTGGCAAATTGGTCGAATTAATGCTTGCCAGGAAAGATTTATTACTAATCTTATTCGTCAGAAACTTCTGGTTGCCATAGACGGCTTGGTTGGTCAGCTAAATTCTAATCCCCGTAGCTTTCTTCTGTTTACCCCTACAGGTGAATACAGTGAGATAGGTATTCTATTTGCAAATTATATAGTTAGGAAACTGGGCCATGAAGTTGTTTATCTCGGACCCTCAGTTCCTATTGAGCATATAGGGCGCTTGAAAGATCAAACAAAATTCAATGAAATATTGATCAATATCTCTTTGCCTAGGGCTGAAAGTGACTATAAAACGTATTTATTGTCGCTAAGAAGAGTTTTTCCTGATCATGGAATTCATTTTATTATTCCCCATGACACTCATCTGTTGCCCAATTTTGATGATTCTAATGTACACGTTTACAGCTCATTTGAGCAGTTTAAGAGTGAAATCTAGACTAATCCAATAGTTTCTCACGCTATCTGGGCCTACTGCCATTCCTGTTTTTTTATATTTAGATCTTATTTATAACGCTTTTTATAAGTGCTTGTAGGTTATTGATATACGTGTTTTCTTATTTGTAATCCAATCTGAAACGTTTAACAAAAACGACCAAAAGGTTAAACAAGATTTGTGAAATCTAAAGTTTCGTCTTAACTTTGTTGAACAATTAGTTAGTTTAACTTTAACAAAACCTAGAAGTTATGACAGTAATAGAATTTAATCACCAGCTTCTCCATCTAGAAACAAAACTTGGATATTTTGCAAAAAGTCTAACTCTGGATTCAGACTCAGCTAAGGATCTGCTTCAGGAAACAATGCTAAAAGCTATATCTAATCGTGATAAATTTCAGGGAGATAAAAATTTAAAGGCCTGGGTTTTTACAATAATGAAAAATACTTTCATAAATAATTATAGAAGAACTGTAAGGTCCAGTACCATAATTGATAGTACAGATAATCTATATTATCTGAACATGAACTCTGGGTCAAGCCATGAAAGCCCGGAGTCGCAATATAATACTCTTGAGATACTTAAAGCCATCAAGGAACTTCCTGATGACTATCGGATACCTTTTGAAATGCATACCAGGGGTTACAAATACAAAGAGATTGCTGAGCATTTGAGTCAGCCATTGGGGTCGATAAAGAGCAAAATATTTTTTGCCAGACGGCGGCTAATGGAAAAATTGAAAGACTTCAATTAAAAAAAATCCCGGTGACGGGATTTTTTTTTTAAACCTTTTCAATAATATACTATCTAAGTACCAAACACTAAATTATACATCGTGAAAAAACAGTTTCTTAAATTAGCAGGGTTAATTATCCTATTGGTTCTTCCTTTATCCCTTATGGCCCAGGATCGTGGTCAGGGTAGAAATCAGGGAGACCGTGATGCGCGAGCTAAACAGCAAAAAGAAGAATTGAAAAAAGCTCTTGATTTAAAGAAAGATCAGGTTGTTAAATTTGACAAGGTTTACACTGATTTTGACAAAAAGAGAGCGGAGCTTATGACATCTATGCGTGATGGAGGTGACAGGGAAGGCATGCGTGAAAAGATGACAAAAATGAATACTGAACGTGACGAAGCGATCAAGAAAATTCTTGACAAGGCCCAGGTGAAAAAGTACGAGGCTTACTTGAAAAAGCAGGCTGAGGCTAGAACCAATAGAGGAGGTGGCGCAGGCGGCGGCAGAAGGTAATTAATCAGTAATTATAACTGGACCCCTGGTCTTGCCAGATGGTCCTTCAATTATGATCGTATAATACCCCGTTTCCGGAAAGTTTATTTCGGGGACGGGGTAAAGCGATTTATCCAACTTACTTTCTATAATAAGGTTCCAGCTCCATTGGTTTATTCCTTTTGAGGCGGGGAAACTTTCTTTGTAAACACTTTCATCTTTTTCATTATAAAGACTTATTGAAACAACCTCTATATCAGGCCAAAAGAAAGATATTTGCATCTTTCTGGAAGTTTTTAGATTCCAGTCACCACTATAATCATTTTGCAATGGCAACCTGCCGTCTATTGCTGTCATGAAAAACGGCTCATCATCTAATGAATTAGCAAAGAATGTTCTAACAGCTTCGGTATGTGCCAAAAATAGGCTCATCCCATGTGTAGCTGCTAACAAATACTTGTGGTTTTTTATGAATTTCAATTGATGGACGCTTGTGGTTGGTAAGGTCTTGCTTAAGGATAGCCAATTGTCTCCATTATCCTGACTGCAGTAGATACCGCGATCTGTGCCTGCATATAATAATCCCTGTATAACAGGATCCTCTATCAAACAATTTACTGATTCATATGGCAGACCTAAGCTTATTTTCCTCCATGATTTACCCAGATTTTCGGACATAAAAATGTAAGGAGAGTAATCATCATTATCCATTCCTTTGGAGACGAGATACACCAGAGAATTGTTATGAGTACTGGGAATTATTTGGAGAATTTTACTTTTATTTATCCCTTTCGAGATTTCAATCCATTTGGTGCCATCATTTCGGCTAACCCAGACGACTCCTTTTTCAGTACCGGCAAAGAGCAATCCTGCAGTTAAAGGAGATTCAGCAATTGCTGTAATTGACCTGCTTTTTTTACTCTCATCTTCAGAATAGGATAAATCCGGACTAAGTCTTATCCATGATTCACCCTGATCGATGGATTTATATACTTTATTAGCGCCATAGTAAATAGTCTCTCCATCATGCTCTGAGATAAAATATGGTGTAAACCAGCTGTTTCTAAGTGGTTTCTCATCTGAATCGGGACTTGGTTTAATATGTTTAGTTTCGCCGTTTAGCATGTTTTTCAGGCTCAGGTAGCCGTTCTGTGATTCATACAAGACAATATTTTTATTTCCTGATGATTCAAATGTGGAAAAGCCATCTCCACCCGACCATGGGTCCAGCCACACATATTCCCATGAGTTTTTGTATGTTTCCGGATCTTCAGGAATTACAAATCCTTTTATACTGGAGTTATCTTGTGTCCCTCCATATATCCTCACAGTATCTTCGTCAACAACACTAATATCATAAAATTCTGCCGCTGGGATAGTGTTGCAATGCAACCATGAACTTCCTTTATTATAAGATAGATATACTCCTCCGTCGTTTCCAAGTACAAGAAAATTAGGATGAAGAGGATCAATGTATAAATCGTGTTGGTCGAGGTGCAATGAACTTCCTGAATTTGGAATAATGTGATTTACTTGCCCGCCTATTCGAGAGAAATGTTGTCCACCATCAGATGAATTCATAAGGTAAACGCCCAGGATATATATGTCATTATGATCGAAGGGGGATATTCTAATATCACCAAAAGCCCAACCGAATCCTGAATAATTTATCAGTGCTTCTTTATGAGTTTTTTTCCAGCTTTTACCAAAATCTTCACTCCGATACACTTCGGCACCAATTATATTAGAGATGCTGTCTGTACTAATTCCATTTCGATTATCTACCAAAGCATAAACAATCTCAGGTCTGGAGGGGCTTATTGCCAGACCTATTCTGCCAATGCCTTGATTAACAGGGAATCCATTGTTGATTAGGTCCCAATGTTTACCCATATTTTCTGAACGGTAAATTCCAGAGTTTTCTCCTGATGTCATATCCCAAGCTGCAGCATAAAGTATGCGACTGGCGGGATCCCACGCAACATCAACTACTCCGGTACTATCGGATATATATAGAATATTTTCCCAGTTCTGACCTCCATCTTTAGTCATGAATAAGCCACGCTCCTCATTTTTTGACCAGAAATGACCTATTGCAGCAACAAAAACGATATTAGGGTCGGAAGGGTCAACCACAACTCTGCCGATATGGTGGCTGTCTGTCAAACCCATGTTAAACCAGTTTTTACCCGCATCTGTAGATTTATAGATTCCGGTTCCGGGGTATGAGAATCCGCGTGACGCTCTCAAATTTTCACCTGTACCAAGATATAAGACATCAGGATTAGAAACAGAAATTGCCAAATCACCAATACTATTGCTCAGCTCATTGTTAAATATGCACTCCCAATCAAAACCTTGATTTGTGGTTTTCCACAGACTCCCGGATCCAAACCCTGCATAGATAACTCCTGGCTGATCTATTGGGCAATCAATAGTCTCCACTCTACCGCCTTGAAATGAAGGCCCGATGGACAACCAGTTTATTCCTGCAAATGGGGAGTTGTCTTCAAGGTATCTATGCCGTTCACCTCCATTGTAATAATTATTGAAGTATGCATCTTTTACCTGTGTGCTTGCTGTATGAGAGCATAAAAGGAAGAGTATAATGCAAAATGCTTTTACCGAATATTCCAATATTCTGTTTGTCCACATAAACTTCTCTTATTATCTAAAGATGAAACCTTTTTTTAATGGATCTGCTGGATCAAAATAGAACTCGTGCTGTCCGATTATGGAGGCTGTTCCACTTACCTCCGGGATGACAGCATCGTGTGGGCCAAATTTCACTTGTTCTTTAACTTTTACATCCATACATGTGCCTAAAATACTCTCAATAGAGATTGATTCTTCGATATTTATATCACCTTTCAAATAGTGTATGGCAGCTCTTGCGCTAACCCCTGTTCCTGTTGGCGATCGGTCGACTTCCCCATCTGCAAAAACGCATACATTTCTACTATGATTATCTGGATCTTCCGGGCTAGCTGTAAATATTGTTCCATACAGAAAACTCAGGTCTTCGTTAAATGGGTGTTTTATATCATATTGATGTATGGTAGCTTGTTTTATTCTCCTGCCAATTTCGATTATTTGCATGTAATCTTTGCTGCACAATTTCAACCCGAGATGATCGGCATTAGTAAAAGCGTAGAAGGCTCCTCCGTAGGCAACATCGATAGTAATTTGGCCAAGCTCTGGAACCTCTAATTTTTTTTGACTATGAAGTATAAAAGATGGGACATTCTCAAAAAATACACGTTTAACTCTTTGATTTTCAATAATTGCTCTTGCTGTAATTCTACCTGGAGGTGCATCAATACGAAGCAGGTGTTCTCTGTCCTTTCCTTGGAAAAGCTTAGTCTCAAATATCAAGGTAGTTATTGCTATAATAGCATGACCACACATCGTTGAATAGCCATCATTATGAATGAAGAACACTCCAATATCACCATCTTTTGTAACTGGAGGAGTTATTATTGCGCCATACATATCTGCATGTCCTCTCGGTTCCCATATCAGTCCTGTTCGAAGGTGGTCGAAATGCTTTTTGAAATAGTTGCTTTTTTCAATTATGGTATCACCTGGAATCTCAGGCAGACCAGCCGTGATAACTCTCAATGGTTCCCCGGCTGTATGCATGTCAATGGTTTTGATTCTGGGCCAATCTTGTGGAGGTTCCCAGCTCCATCCTCTGAAAAAACTGCTCATATTATTTTCTCATTGCTTCAACTTCATCTATGGTTTTTGGCTTTCTTTTTCCTAGCACCCTATATCCATTTTCTGTTATTAACACATCTTCCTCATTTCTAATTCCACTGAAATTTTTATAGGCTTCGACCCTATCAAAATTTATAAAATCTGATAGTTTATTCTCAGCTCTACGCATATCGATTAATTCAGGTATAAAATAGATACCTGGTTCAATTGTTGCCACAAATCCAGGTTCTAAAGGTCTGGCCAGGCGCAATGATTTTAATCCGAATTCAGTGCTTTTGGGTTTACCTGCATACCCAACATACACCTCCCCAAGATCTTCCATGTCGTGCACATCCATACCCATCATATGGCCCGTTCCACATGGGAAGAAAACGGCATGAGCACCTGCTTTAACGGCTGCATCAGGATCTCCTTTCATAAGTCCTAATTCAGACATGCCAACAACGATTTCTCTGCAGGCAGACAAACGCAACTCACGGAATGGAAATCCGGGAGCAAGTTTAGAAAGGGCTGCTTCGTGCGAACGCAGGGTAATTTCATATATCTCTTTTTGTCGGCTTGTAAAAGTCTTATCAACGGGAAAAGTGCTGGAAAGGTCTCCGCTATAGTTCAAAGCAGTTTCAGCACCGCAATCACAAAGAACCATGTCGCCTGATTTGAGAGTATTACCATGGTAGTGGTTATGGAGAGTCTGCCCATTGATGGTCATGATTATTGGGAATGAAATCTGACCTCCTGCGGCGACGGCTACTTGCTGTACGGCTGCTGCTAGTTCGGCTTCCTTCATTCCGGCTCTGGCCATTTTCATTGCAGTAACATGCATGTCAACCGATGTGTCAACTGCTCTTTCTATTTCCCTGACTTCCTCATCACTCTTATAATTTCTCAGATTTACCACCGCTTGGACAAGCTCTACCGAAGATTTTGAACCAGCATCGTTTGGATGAATACCCATCAGGTTTAATAGTTTTATTTTATTCTCATGCCTGTAAGGTGGTAGATAATGAATTTTGCGATTTTGTTTGTTTACTTTGTTCAGATACCCTTCTAGTTCTGCAAGTGGCTTAACTTCAGCTATTCCGAAGGCCTGACCTCTTTCCAGTAGAGTAGGCTGAGTTCCCATCCATACAATATCCTCAACTGTGAGATCATTGCCAAAGACAATCTCTTTTCCCTCATCTAAATCAATTATTGCTGCCAATTGGGGGAAGTTTAATCCGAAAAAATACAGGAAGCTACTGTCCTGACGAAAATGGAAGGTATTGTCGAAATAATTCATTGGACTATCATCATTGCCTAATAGCAGAATAACTCCTTCTGAAACCTTATTAATCAATTTCTTTCTTCTCTCTGTATACGTGCTTGCTGAAAACATATTTATATTTTTTATAGTTTAACTTTTGACCAAATTTATTAAGAACCTCTACAATATAAAACCAATAATGGATATTTGGCTAAATTTGTACACAAATAAGTTAATAATGAAGTATCAAAGAGGTTTTGCAAGTGATAATAATGCAGGGGTGCACCCTGAAATATTTGAGGCTATAATTGCGTGTAATGCTGGGCACACTGTAGGTTATGGAGATGATCTGTATACAGAAAGAGCTATAAAGGCAATCAGGAATCACTTTGGTGATACTACTGAGGCCTATTTTGTTTTTAATGGCACCGCAGCCAATGTTGTAGGATTGAAAAATATTACCCAATCTTTCAATTCTATAATTTGTGCCGAAACAGCACACATAGAGGAAGATGAGTGTGGAGCGCCTGAGTATTTTACAGGTTGCAAGCTATTGCCGGTTCTCACTGAGAATGGAAAAATTGACCCTGGAAGCATCAATCATCACCTTAAGGGTTTTGATTTTGAGCATCATTCTCAGCCAAAGGTTGTTAGTATTACACAGGCAACAGAAATGGGCACTGTTTATAGTGTACAGGAGATAAAAGAACTGGCCGACTATGTGCATAAAAAGGGATTGTTATTGCATATGGATGGTGCCCGTTTGGCCAATGCTGCAGTTAGTTTGGGGCTTGATATGGTCGATATCACCAGGAATGCAGGCGTGGATGTGTTATCATTAGGTGGTACAAAAAATGGAGCTATGTATGGAGAAGCTATACTTTTTTTTACTCCCGGATTAACGGAATACTTTAAATATTTTAGGAAGCAGAGTATGCAGCTAGCTTCAAAAATGAGGTACATAGCTGTCCAGTTTGAAGCCTTATTCACGAATGACTTATGGCGTAGGAATGCCCTGCATGCTAATCAGATGGCCCGTTTACTTTATGATCGCGTAAAAGGGATTAAAGGAGTGACTGTTACACGTGAGGTTGAATCAAATGGTGTTTTTGCTCTGGTTCCTCCTGAAATAATTCCATATTTACAAGAAGAGTTCTTTTTTTATGTTTGGGATGACAAAGTCTCAGAAGTTCGTTGGATGACCTCCTGGGATACTCAGCTTGAAGATATTGAGCATTTTGGTAAGCTCTTGGAAACTCTCACTTCTAAGTAATTAAACTGATAAAGTCTGCCATTTTGTCTAAGGCCGGCTTTTTGATAGAGTAATTCAATGGATTTTGAAGTTAGAAGGTTTTTTATCAGTCTTGTGTTCCCCGGAATGCTATTGCTCCTGATATGGATTGTATTTATTTTGGATCAATCTCTGGCTCTTGATTTGCATTATCATGGCTTGTTTCCCCGCAAGATTTCAGGTTTGCAGGGAATATTGTTTAGTCCGCTAATACATGGAGATTATAAGCATATTATTGCCAATTCATTTCCTCTTCTTGTTCTTGGTACAGGCTTGTTTTATTTCTATCGGGAGGTAGCTTTTAGGGTGTTTTTTCTCAGTTACTTTATGACAGGCTTATATGTGTGGATTGCTGCTCGTGAGTCTTATCATATTGGAGCAAGTGGGTTGATATACAGTTTAGTAGGCTTTCTTTTTCTTAGTGGTATTCTTAGGAAACATTTAGGTTTAATGGCGATTTCTCTTCTTATTGTATTTCAGTATGGTAGTATGATATGGGGCATATTCCCAATGGAAGAAAGAGTATCCTGGGAATCACACTTACTAGGCTTGGTAGCAGGTATGACCTGGGCTGTTGTTTACAGGAAAGAAGGTCCGCAGAAGGGCGAAATGCCCTGGAGCTCAACTTTGGCTAATAATGAAATGCCTGATGATGGGGATGAAGAATCCAGTCTTCCCTGGGACCAATATGAAATAGAGGGAAAGAAGAAAAAGGATGCTAAGCAGCCAGAATACAAAATGCCGAAATGGGAATCGGACTGGACTCAGCCTGACTAAAGAAATATGGGTTATGAATTATAGTATAGGGCAATAATGATGGTGATCACAGACCGGCATATTGGAAATATTTGGGGACATGATAAGCCATACAATGATTTTTCGAGCTATTTCAGGAGATTGTTTTCTGAGAGGGTCCAAAAAATTTCCATTGATGCAGGGTTCACTTGTCCAAACAGGGATGGAAGTAAAGGGACAGGTGGGTGCACCTTCTGTGATAACAAGACTTTCAATCCGGAGTATTGTATGCCGGATAAATCTGTGACATCACAGCTTGAGCAGGGGATCTCATTTTTTAAGGATAGATATAAAACCCAAAAGTATCTGGCATATTTTCAAGCCTATACGAATACATACTCCTCTCTGGAGCACCTTAAGAATTTATACGAGGAGGCTCTATCTCATCCTGATGTTATTGGCATCGTGATTGGGACTCGCCCTGATTGTATTTACCCTGAATTATTAAATTACCTGGATAAACTGGCTAAGAAATACTTTATAAGTTTAGAACTTGGGGTTGAATCAACCATAGACAAAACTCTGCAGAGAATAAACAGAGGCCATTCGTATCAGGAAGTAAAGGATGCTATGAAGGCCTGTGCCGCTTATGATTTTAAGGTTGGAGTACATTTGATTCTTGGTCTTCCTGGAGAGTCGGTTACGGATATTCTGTCGCATGCTATATTAATATCAAAACTTAATCCTGATTTCCTTAAACTCCATCAACTACAGGTCATTAGGGGTACAAAAATAGAGAAGGAATATCAGGATTATTCTGGAGACTTTATAAAATTCAATGCTGATGAATATATAGATCTTACAATTCGATTTCTGGAACTATTAAAGCCCCAAATAATTCTTGAAAGATTTATCAGTCAATCGCCTCCAGAAAAACTTATTGCGCCCAAATGGGGACTTAAAAATTTCGAATTTACAGCAAAGCTGGAAAAGGAGATGCGATTACGAGAAACATATCAGGGAAGATTATTTAATTAAGGAAGGGCACAAGGCCCCGTTCCTACGAATCAAATCTTCGACAATTCTTCTACTTTGTGAAGGACTCGCATTATGTTACCGCCCCAAATTTTTTCGATGTCCTTTTTGGAATATCCTCGTCGTACTAATTCTGCTGTAATATTACCCATTTCACTTACGTCAGCACAATCTTCGATTCCACCTCCACCATCGAAATCTGTTCCAATACCAACGTGGTCGATACCTGCTACTTCGACCACATGATCGATATGATCAACCACAATTTTTACATTAGCCAGTTTTTCAGGATACTTATTTCTTAGTTCTCTAAAAGCTTTTCTGGCCACGTCCATCTCCTCTTCGGAAAGATCCTGGAAGTTATTATATTTTTCTCTGAGGGCTTTTTCTTCAGCATCCTTCGCAGGATTTTTTTCGGGGGCCAGCAAGTATCCTGATAATATACACATCTGCATTACGCCACCATTTTCAGCTAGTTTGACAAGCATATCATCTTTCAAGTTTCTAGGGTTTTCGCAAAGAGCCCAGCAGCAAGAGTGTGAGGCAATTATGGGAGCTTCACTTATTTCTATTGCATCATAAAAAGCTTTATCTGAAGCATGGGATAAGTCAACCATAATACCTAGTCGGTTCATCTCTTTCACCACCTCTTTCCCAAAATCTGAAATACCATCATGTTCCGCGCCATTTCGGTCGGTGCTTGAATCACAAATAGAATTATTCTTGGTATGACAGAGGGTTATGTATCTGGCACCTAAGTCATAAAATTCTTTTACTTTATTAATATCTTCACCTATAGGATATCCATTTTCGACTCCAATAAAAAGAGCTCTTTTGCCTTCTTTTTCAAGTTTATAAGCATCTTCAGGAGTTAAGGCCAGTCCTACTAGATCAGGATGTTTTTCAAGAGTTGTGTTAATTGCCTTAAAAGTTGACATAGCACTTTCGTAGGCTCTTTCATTTCCTTCGGCATCCCTTGGTCCCTGTCCGGTAAATACAGCAAAAAATGCTCCATCAAGTCCACCATCCTTCATCCTTGGAAAATCAACTCGACCTCCACCATTATCGTTCACATTATGTCTTTCGCCCATATTGTAATCAGATCGAAATCTCATAGGAGTATCGTTATGAGTATCAATTGTTAATACCTGATCATGGATTTTGGCTGCTTTCTCCAGTATTTCTTCTTCACTTAACTCACCTGAGCAAGCTGATATAAGTAATAGAGAAATCACAGCAATGACTGTTGAAAAATTTATCTTTTTCATTTGGCATATTTTTGTTGCAATAAAAGTAGAAATAAAAGAAGGCTATCTTTTCCTTTTAACTTTTTTTAACGGAGGTTTACCAAGTAATTGTTGAATAAGATCAGGCCTGTTTAACATATTTAACTCTTTTCGTATTTCCTCTTGTTCTTCTTTTTTATACCAAAAGAAAAATCGTCTTTGGGCTTTTTTATCACTTGTTTTTGTATCGGTAAAAATGGGTCTTAAGGTATATGGGTTGAGCCCTGTATAAAACATTACTGTGGCTAATGTCATCGGGGTTGGTGTGAAATCCTGAACTTGTTCAAGTTTAAAGTTCAAATCTTTTGTTTTAATGGCAAGTTCTGCCATATCTGTTTTGCTACACCCTGGGTGAGCTGAAATAAAATATGGTATTAATTGCTGTTTAAGCTTATGCTGCTCATTGATTTTGTCGAATATTTTCCTGAACCTAAGGAAGAGGCTGAATGAAGGCTTTCTCATGATGCTGAGAACCTTTGAATGAGTGTGTTCAGGGGCAACTTTCAATCTACCCGAAACATGATGCCTGATTATTTGTTCGG
>CAYUNU010000063.1:0-12773 GCA_964446195.1 uncultured Porphyromonadaceae bacterium
GCTAAGAGATTACAAACCTAGCCGTATTCCTGCTTTGCTGTTTAACATAAACCTTACGCCCTGTTAATAGCTTATATATAACGCTCTCATCATAATGCCGTATAGTGAGCAATTCCAAGCCTTGATTATACAAAACCTTAAAATCATGTATTAGCTCTCCTATAAGCCTGTTAAGTAAGATCTCATCATAATCAAGACAAAAACTCATGCTAACAGCTCCATGCTGCAATAAGTTTACTCTCATTTTATATTTTGATAACAAGGCAAAAACAGCCGACACTGAATCCTCCATGATAAAAGAAAAATCCCGCGGTTGAATAGATACAAGTACTTGATCAGACTTAACTATCAACACCGGCTTCTCCTCAGAAATCTCAGGATCCATTATAACTCTGGTCCCTTCCGCCTCTGGAGAGAAAATCGACTTCACGATCAAGGGAATATTCTTATTATGTAAAGGTTTAATAGTATTTGGATGGAGTACTTTAGCCCCAAAATAGGATAACTCTATTGCCTCTAGATAGGAAACATTGTTAAGCTTATAAACATCTGAAAATCTATCAGGATCTCCTGTCATAATTCCAGGCACATCTTTCCAAAGAACAACCTCTTCTGCATCCAAAACTGACCCCATGATTGCCGCCGTGAAATCAGAACCCTCGCGGCCTAAAGTAGTAGAATGCCCATCAATGTCTGAAGCTATAAATCCCTGGGTTAGCCATACTCCTGTGTTAACAGCCCCCCTAATTACTCTCCTATTAATATTTCCTGATGTTAAATCCCAAGAAACTTTTGCTTCCTTAAAACTGGAATCAGTAATTATTAGCTGCCTGGCATCTAATAATTCGTGATCTATTCCAGACTTTTTAAAGTATTCAGAAATTATTTTTGACGAAATCAACTCACCATGGATGACAATTTTATCATAAGCCATAAAACCATCCTGTGGAAGTTCATCGCTTAGCAAATTATGTAAGGGTGCAAATGACTTGTTAATAACATTTTCAGCAAATTCTTTGTCATCGAACAACTTCTCTGCAAACTCTTTGTGAAATTCTATTATACTATAATATGATTGCTTATAATCACTACCAGAGAACCAATCCCTATATAGTGACTCAAATGCATTGGTCATTTTACCCAAGGCTGAAACCACCACAACAATACCATTATTATCATTGGTGGACAAACCCGATTGAATAATACTTACCATCCGCATGACCCCATCCGGATCCTTTAAAACACCTCCGCCGAACTTATATACCAGCATAATTACCTTTTTTGTAAATTTAAAATAAATCTCTCATCTTTGATAGTACACCCCAAAATCATAGATATGTATTCATATAACATTATAGCACTAAATGATTTTATTATTAAACGCCAAGCTGATTTTCCATATGCAAAAGGAGAATTGTCTCGACTCCTTAGTCATGTAGGTATCGCCGCAAAAATTGTGAGCAAAAAAATTAACAAGGCCGGTCTTGTTGATATTTTGGGAGAAGCTGGTGCTGTAAATGTGCAAGGAGAAGATCAAAAAAAACTTGACCTTTTTGCAGATACAGTTTTCATCAATGCGCTGAAAGCCAGTGGTGAGGTGTGTGGAATCGTAACAGAAGAAAATGAAGAGATCGTGGAATTCGACGATAACCTTTCAAAGGATGCCAAATATATTTTTCAAATGGATCCTCTGGATGGATCATCAAATATTGATGTAAATGTTTCCGTGGGAACAATATTTTCAATTTATCGTCGAATATCTCCTATCGGACATACTGCACAAGCAGAAGATTTTCTCCAGGATGGATCAAAAATAGTTGCAGCAGGATACATCATTTATGGCTCATCTACGATGTTGGTCTACTCAACAGGAAAAGGAGTAAATGGCTTTACACTTGATCCAACTATTGGCGAATTCTGCCTGTCGCACCTGAATATTAAAACCCCCGAAAGAGGTAATATCTATTCTGTCAACGAAGGAAATTATATCCAGTTCCCTAAAGGGGTAAAAAAATACATTAAATTTTGTCAGGAAATTGATTCTGAAACATCCAGACCATATAAATCCAGATATATTGGATCACTTGTCGCTGATTTCCATAGAAATCTTCTTAAAGGAGGAATTTTTCTATACCCTCCTGGACCAGCTTCTCCTGAAGGTAAACTCAGACTGGCATATGAGTGTAACCCAATAGCTTTCCTTGCTGAGCAGGCAGGAGGGAAAGCAATTGACGGGCAAAATAGAGTCCTAGACATCAACCCTATGTCTTTGCATCAAAGAATACCATTTTATGTAGGATCAAGAAAAATGGTGGATCTTCTGGAGAACATGATAAGAGAAAATCCTGACACATAAAAAAACTTCAATAACATTAATAAATAGATTAACATCAGGATGATGTATTTTTGAATCCTCATTTACTTGATTATGCTTATCCGGATAAATAAATATTGTTTACTACTAATTTTTTGCTTGTTCTTATTATCAGGCAATGCTCAGGAACGTCCTAAAATCGGACTAGTGCTTAGTGGCGGTGGGGCTGGTGGATTAGCCCACATTGGCGTTCTTAAGGTTATAGAAAAGGCTGGAATTCCTATTGATTACATTGCAGGTACATCAATGGGATCAATAATAGGCGCCTTATATGCTATCGGTTACACCCCTGAAGAAATGGAATATATGGTTACCCAAAAAGACTGGGAGGCATTGATGTCCGACCAGATTCCTCGTGCATACCTGTCCTTTGAAGCAAAACTGGAACTTGAGAAATATTTTTATTCATTCCCAATAAACAGATCAGGGATCCAATTACCATCAGGGCTGGTGGAAGGCCATAGCATTACAAATATGCTGGCCGGATTAACACTCTCTGCATATGATGTCAGGGATTTCTCAAAGCTACCTATCCCCTTCCTATGCATTGGTGCGGATATTGAAACAGGTGAAGAGGTAGTACTTAGTAGTGGAGTCCTTCATGAGGCTTTGAGAGCATCAATGGCAATCCCTACCTACTTCACACCGGTTGAGATTAATAACCGACTCCTTGTCGATGGAGGATTTATAAATAATTTTCCAGCTAATCATGCCCGTGAAATGGGAGCTGACTTCATTATTGGAATAGATGTTCAGCGTGAACTTTTTAAAAAGGAAGAACTGAATACTCTGGGAAATATTATGAAACAAGCTTCAACCCTAACCCGGGAGGAGATGAACAGAAAAAACAGAGAATTATGCGATATCCTGATCAGACCCAGAACTCCTGAAGCAAATGTATTAAGCTTTGGTATCGCTGAAGAAATTATTTTAAATGCAGAAAAAATCGCTTTAGAACATTGGGAAACCCTTGAAGCTTTGGGCAAAAATCTGACTGAATTCCAGGAATCATCAGAAAAAAAAATTGTTTTGCCACACATCGACTCTGTTTTTGTAAATGAAATCAGATATGAGGGACTGGAAAATATTACTGAAGAATATGTTTGGTCAAAAATCGATCTACCCTTTCCAGCCTTTCTAACAGCCAACCAGATATCGGATGGTTTACAAAGAATATTTGGAACTAATCAATTTAAAAAAATAACCTATTCATTGAGCTCTACCCAAAGTGGCAACATTCTATTAATTAAAGCTGTGGAGAAACATGAGGATCAGGCTCACGTTGGCTTGCACTTCGACAATCTATTTAATGCCAGCCTTCTATTGAACACAAATTTTAGAAACTTATGGAAAAAAGGTGACCTGTTGGGGATTGATATAAGCCTTGGTGAAAACCCCCATTTTTCAGCTTCATATTACTTTCTTACTCATAAACGTCAGAATTTCGGCCTTACAGCAGAATACAATAGATTAGTTGCATACGAGTATCTTGAAGGTAGAAAAAAAAGTGAGTACATTTATAATGATGTTATTTTAGACCTGGCTACAAGAACAAGCTTCAACAATGTTTTCTCCCTATCTACAGGGGTGCAGGCAGAACTGGCTACTGTAGCCCCCAGAATAAATATCCTCGATTTCAGCTCCTTTAATTCAAAAATGATAAATGTATACACACAACTTTATAAAGACCGTTTTAATAAAACCTCATTCCCTACCAAAGGGGAAAAAGTTGAAATTCTGGCTAAACTGGTTACAAATTTTTCTGACAAACAAATATACCCATCATTTATTTTTAAATACAGACATAACATTGCATTTGAGCTAAGCCCACGATTAAGTATGATGATTGGTGTTAGCGGAGGATTGGCATTAGGAGATTCAATACCCTATCCATACAGATCCTATTTAGGTGGACTAGGGTACTACCATAAATCCATATTCCCCTTCGTTGGGATGAATTACATGGAAAGGGCCTCCAACCATTCACTTATCACCAGGGCCGACTTCCAGTATAATATAAAAGGAAACCATTATGTGATGTGGAGAAATAATACTGGAAAAGCATTCAACAACTTTACCGAATTTAAGAAATACTCATCCACCCTTTTCGGTACTGGCCTAACATATGGTTATAGTACACCCTTTGGACCAATAGAAGGAACAATCATGATTTCTAACAACAACCGCAAACCACTTCTATTTATCAATATTGGATATTGGATCAAGTAATATCCGGACCAAACTCTTTTTCTTATCTTTGCATCCGCTTTGGAAAAAAAAGAGCTCATATCGCTCTATAATCAACACCCGAATATTGAAAAAATTCGGGATTTCCTGCATGGAGACAATTCAAACACAATGCACCTCAATGGACTATTAGGTTCATCACCGGCATTGTTATTAGCATCCCTTGATTCTGATCATTACAACACCAGGTTAATTCTCATGAACGACAGGGAGGATGCAGCATATCTATACAATGACCTTTCAAATCTGCTAGGCAACCAATATGTATATTATTTCCCTTCCAGTTATAAAAGGGCCATCAGGATGCAGCAACTCGATAAAGACAATGTGATGCTGCGTACAGAGGTTCTCAATCGTTTAGCTAGTAGAAACCATAAGGCCCTGATCCTAACTTACCCTGAAGCTATTTTGGAAAGAGTTGTATCAAAAAAAGAACTCAACAACAACACGCTAATACTCAAAAAGGGAGAAGAGGTCAACCTTGATTTTACAGCTGAAATTTTATACGAATACGGCTTCGAGCGCAACGACTTTGTATATGAGCCGGGACAATTTTCTATAAGGGGAGGTATAATTGATGTTTTTTCATATTCCTCAGAAAACCCATTTCGTATAAGCTTTATTGGAGATGAAGTGGATTCTATCAGGAGCTTTGAGGTGGAATCCCAACTTTCAATTCGAAAGCATGCCAGCATATCTATTGTGCCAAACCTAAATGAGAAACTAGATCAATCTGCTGTTCAAACAATATTTGATTTCCTTCCTTCAGGATCTCAGCTTTGGAGCCGTGATCTAGGCTTTTGTCTTAACCGTATAGAACAAATATTAACTGGAATAGAAGTAAGCGCCACCTCAGAACTTAGAGCCCTAACTGAGGCACCAAGCAATGATGATGATGATATTATGGATCCTGAAATATTCATAAAGAAACTTGTAAACAAAAAAGAAATTGACAGCAAACTAGCTGGATTACAGGTAATTGAATTTGGACAAAACACCTTTTTTCCCTCAGTTGAGAATTTCTTCTTTAACACAACACTACAACCTCCAGTAAATAAAAACTTCGATCTGCTGAAAGAAAAATTGATAGAGAATCAGCAGAGCTTATATCAAAACCTACTTTTTAGCGAGAGTCAAAAGCAATTAGACAGAATAGAATCAATACTTAATCCTGATGAAGAAAATCAGGAGATAAAATTTGACAAAGTTCATACAGCACTCCATGAGGGTTTTTATGACCACGACCTCCGTATATCATGCTTCACAGACCACCAGATCTTTGAACGCTATCACAGATTCAAGCTTCGCCGATCATACAGCAAGAAGGAAGCCATCAGTGTTAAAGAACTCACGGACCTTCATCCGGGAGACTATGTAGTTCATGTTGATCATGGCATAGGTCAGTTTGGAGGCTTAGAAAAGGTCGAAATAAAAGGCCGTCAGCAGGAGGCAATAAAACTAGTATACAGAGATAGCGACACTTTGTATGTTAGCATTCATTCCCTACACAGAATCTCAAAATACAAAGGGAAAGACGGAGGTGCTCCTAAAATCCACAAACTTGGTTCTGGTGCCTGGCAAAAATTAAAAAATAAAACCAAAAGCCGCATTAAGGATATTGCGGAAGAGCTTATTGTATTGTATGCCAAACGAAAAGCACAATTGGGATTCGCTTTTTCTCCAGACACTTATCTACAGCATGAACTTGAAGCTTCATTCATTTACGAGGATACTCCTGATCAAAACAAAGCCACTCAAGCTGTAAAAGAGGATATGGAATCCCCTACACCTATGGATAGATTGGTTTGTGGTGATGTTGGATTTGGAAAAACAGAAATTGCAATGCGTGCCAGTTTCAAAGCGGCAACTGATAGTAAGCAAGTAGCTATTTTAGTCCCAACAACAATACTGGCACTTCAGCACTTTAAAACTTTCACTGCAAGATTCAAGGGTTTCCCACTTAACGTTGATTATATAAGTCGGCTCAGAAGCACAAAAGACCAAAATAGAGTACTGAAGGATCTGGAAGAAGGAAAGCTTGATGTTATTATTGGTACACATAAGCTAATAAGCAAAAATATCAAGTTTAAAAATCTGGGATTACTGATCATAGATGAGGAACAGAAATTTGGCGTGGCAATGAAAGAAAAGCTAAGACAGGCCAAGCTCAATGTTGACACCCTTACCCTAACAGCAACACCTATCCCAAGAACCTTGCAATTCTCGATGATGGGAGCCCGGGACCTAAGCATTATTAATACTCCCCCTCCAAACAGGCACCCCATCATAACAGAATTAGTTACTTTGAATGAGGAACTGGTAAAAGAGGTGATAGAATATGAGCTTGAAAGAGGTGGCCAGGTATTCTTCATACACAACAGAGTTCAGAATATTGGCGAAGTAGAGGGCCTTATTAAACGTGTCGTACCAAAGGCCCGTACAATTGTTGCACACGGGCAAATGGAAGGAAGGCAGCTGGAGGATAGGATGCTTAGTTTTATTAATGGAGACTGCGATGTGCTAATTGCAACCTCAATTATTGAAAATGGGCTCGACATTCCAAATGCAAATACTATTATCATTAATAATGCCCACCATTTTGGCTTAAGTGATTTACATCAGCTGAGAGGACGTGTAGGAAGATCCAATAAAAAAGCTTTCTGTTACCTTATTGCACCTCCCCTGCATCTCCTACCTCAGGATTCAAGAAGACGCCTTAAAGCCATAAATGAATTTGCTGAATTAGGCTCAGGATTCAATATAGCCATGCAGGACCTCGACATTAGAGGAGCAGGAAACATCCTGGGAGGTGAACAAAGTGGCTTCATTGCTGATATTGGTTTTGAAACCTACCAGAAAATTCTTAATGAAGCCCTACAAGAAATAAGAGACCAGGGAATAGGAGACATAGAACAAGAAGAGTCATCCTTAAGTAAAGAGGGAACTGTTGTGAAAAGTGATACTAAAAAGATTTGGGTGAATGATGTAACCATAGATTCTGATCTTGCTGTGCTGTTTCCTGACACTTATATTGAATCAACTTCAGAAAGGATCAAATTATATAGAGAACTTGATGAGATAAAAGAAGAGGAGGTATTGCTGGATTTCTCTCAAAAGCTTGTTGATCGTTTTGGTCCCTTACCAAAGCAAACTGAAGAACTATTGAATGTTGTAAGATTGCGATGGGCTGCAATGAAATCAGGAGTAGAACGAATAATGATGAAGAATCAGAAAATGGTTCTATACTTCATCAGCAACATGGAATCTCCATTTTTTAATTCTTACGCCTTCACACAGGTGCTGAATTACGTCCAAAACAACCCCAGAAGATGCCAGATGAGAGAAAAAAACGGAAAACTCACTCTCAGTTTCGAAAGGATTTCGAGTGTTAAGGATGCTCTAAGTAAATTCGAGGAAATTTAAGTCAAACAATTATTTCCTTGTAATTCGACGGTTTTTCATGCTTGTTGGTCGATTAAAATATTTTAATGCCGTCGTCCGCACTAACTTTATACTAAATAACTCTGATTAACTTCTCATTAACGCGAATTAACATAACCCTGTCGTAGATTTGATATTATAAAATTGAAAACCCGGCAAGCATGAAAAAATCAGTCCAATTTATTGCTTACTTGATTCCACTTATTTTTGCAATCATCTGTTTAACTTGGTTTTGCAAGATACATGACTGCTCAAACAGCACCCTTAATAAAGCTGATTATGTCAATCGGGGTAAAATTGAAATTAAATATAATGTAAAAGTAAGTCCTTCAACTGACTTACACCATCGCTAGCTCCTTTTTTTAGAAAAGTGATCTTTTCATCATTCCCGATTGCTGTTTCATTGGGATCAATAACAAAAACCGGTGTCTCTGCAGTAGCATAATACATCAAACCAGCGGCAGGGTAAACCTGCATACTAGTTCCAATTATTACAAGAAAGTCGGCATTCTGTATTATCGGAATTGCCAAGTCCATATTTGGAACAGCTTCCCCAAACCACACTATGTGCGGCCTCAATTGAGCCCCCCTTACACACAGATCTCCAAGGTTTAATTCCCATCCCTCAAGCTCAATAATAATTGATGAATCAACCGTACTTCTAGCCTTCCTAAGTTCACCATGTAAATGCAACACCTCAGAGCTCCCAGCCCTTTCATGCAAATCATCGACATTCTGTGTAACAATCTGCACATTAAAGTTCTTCTCTAGCTCAGCCAATCCAAAATGCCCCATATTGGGCTCAGTTTCCAAAAGTTGTTTTCTGCGCTCATTGTAAAAGCGCAACACTAATTCCGGATTTCTATCCCATGCTTCCGGAGTAGCTACTTCCGTTACCTCATATTGTTCCCAAAGACCGCCCATTTCCCTGAATGTTTTCAAACCACTCTCAGCACTCATCCCAGCTCCGGAAAGAACCACTATGTTTTTTTTATTTTCCATAAGCTCAATATAAAAAATATGCTTGAATATCTGAAAGGTACATCAGTTATGCCACGAAAATAAACAAAATTATTTGCCTCAAAGAAATAATAGACTTTCAATTGCTACCTTCGTTGAGCAATGATTGACCATGCTACTATAGATAAAATAATGCAGACAGCCGAGATCACAGAGGTTATCGGTGATTTTGTTAGTTTGAAGAAGCGAGGAGTTAACTACCTGGGTTTGTGTCCCTTCCACAATGAAAAAACACCATCATTTACAGTCTCCCCTGCAAAGGGCATTTTTAAATGCTTTGGTTGCTCCCGAGGAGGTAATATGGTTAATTTTATAATGGAACATGAACACCTCACCTATCCCGAAGCATTAAAATACATTGCAAAAAAATATCATATTGAGGTAGAAGAAAAGGAAGAAAGTCCAGATGAAATCCGGCAAAAAAATGAGAGGGAGTCAATGCTCATCCTCACTGGTTATGCACAAAAGTACTTTTCAAGAATACTAATTGACAATCCTCAGGGTCAGAATATTGGCCTCAGCTATCTGAAAGAACGGGGCATCAGGAGAGATACAATAGAAAAGTTTCAACTTGGTTATTCTCTCGATAGCAGAGATGCTTTCACAAAAGATGCCAGCAAAAATGGGTATAAAAATGAATACCTTGTAAAAACTGGATTAAGCATTGAAAATGGAGACAAGGTTTATGATAGGTTCTGGGGGCGAGTAATGTTCCCCATCCACAGCTTGTCGGGAAGAGTTATTGGCTTTGGGGCAAGAACCCTCAAAACTGACCCAAAAGCTGCAAAATACCTTAATTCGCCAGAATCAGAAATTTATCACAAGTCTTCAAGCTTGTATGGAATCTACTTTGCCCGCCAGACTTTAGTAAAAGAAGATAAATGTTTTTTAGTTGAGGGATATACTGATGTAATAAGCTTTTTTCAGTCTGGGATAGAAAATGTAGTTGCATCTTCAGGAACATCTTTAACTGAAGATCAAATTAGGCTTATCAGAAGATTTACCCGCAATGTATCCATTATTTATGATGGTGATCCAGCTGGCATTAAAGCCTCACTTAGAGGTATTGATTTGATTCTTGAACAGGGAATGCATGTTAGGGTTGTCTCTCTGCCGGAAGGTGAAGATCCGGATTCTTTTGCCAGATCACATAATTCAAGTGAATTACTGGGCTATATTGAAAAAAATGAACAGGATTTCATAACCTTTAAAACAAAACTTCTATCCGAAAACATAGGCAACGATCCGGTAAAAAAAGCCAATTTGATCTCAGAAGTTGTGCGATCTGTATCAATGATTCCGGATCAAATTGAACGATCTGTTTATCTTCAGGAATGCAGCCGTCTGATGGGAGTTCAGGAAGAAATACTATTTACTGAAACGGCAAAATTCAGAAGACGAAAAAGAGAACAAGGACAAAGAAATAAAGAATACAGCCCCAGGGTCCCAGATTACAGAAGTCCCAGGCAGGAAAGCAAGCTTGAAAAAATAGATAAACGACCCGAAGAAAAAGAGATTATTCGCCTGATGCTTATCTATGGAGGTGAAATTCTGTATGAAAAACAGGATGACCCAAAGGATGAACCAGAACCTATTTCCGTTATCAAATTCTTCCTGGATGAGTTTGAAAGCGATCAACTTGAATTTAGCCATCCCACATATAAACTCATTTTCGCTGCCTTCAAAGAAATATGGAACATTCAAGGGATGAATTATCAAACCTACTTTGTAAATCATCCTGACCCAGAAATAAGCCACATTGCTGTAGATTTGATTAGCCCGCAACATGAACTCAGCAAAATTCATGCTAAACAGGGTGCCTATATTCGAACTGAACGAAGCTTACTCCAAAAAGCAGTTCCAGAAACCCTCATTTCTTTTCGAACAAGAATGGTGAAACAATTAATTAGCGAGCTCGGTGAGGAGATAAAGAATTGCCAACAGAATGATGATACAGAAGGCATGATTAAATTGCTTGAACAAAGAAGACAACTTGATCAGCTCCGTAAAGAATTGTCGGAAGACCTTAAAAGGATAATGTAAATATTAATAATCCTTTTTATTTAATAGCTAAGGTATAAAAAGAAGTTCCGCCTTCGGGGTATGGGATTTCCTCCAGGCGGAACACTGCTGCTATTACCAATTAACCTAAACCAACTTTTGATGTCCAACTACTATGCCAAACCTAGCAGCAGTTTACGAAACTAAAACTCACAAGAACCAATGTTAAATACCTGATTCTATATGTATTAACGCAATCAATTACAAAAGGTTGCGTAATGGTGTCATCTATTTTACAAATGAGTTGATCCTCTTTATTTAAGTGTAAAACCCAAGCAAAAAAAAATCTTGATGAAATATGTAACAATCGAGGGTAATTAGCGTCATATAGTTGACAGTTTATTACTTCCACAGCAAGCAAAGAGTAAATTTTGGCGATCCCCGGTGTAATATAAAAATTACCCGGGGATCTTTTTTGTGCTTATATTTGTGACAAATCAATATTCAGCGCATAAGAATGAATCTCATCATTGATGCCGGGAATTCCCAAATTAAATGGGCCATCTACTCCCTAAATAAACAAATCTTCAAAGGTTCTGCGGGTACTTGGGAAGATCCTCTGCTTAAGGAATGCTATTCCAGTTTCCCTGACATAAAATCAGCAATCATTTCAAGTGTTCGGCGTATTCCTGAGGAGTACCTGGTCAATCTTAAATCCAGAATATTAAATTTATGGATATTAGATAACAAACTGCAGCTACCCATTAAAATCTTATATACAACACCAGAGACTCTTGGGAAAGATAGAATTGCGGCTGCAGTCGGAGGCTATTCCTTATATCCCGGAAAACCTGTTCTTATTATTGACATGGGCACGGCCATAACTTTTGACCTAGTAAATAAGGACTCTGAATTTTTGGGTGGAAATATTTCCCCTGGAATGTTAACAAGATTCAAGGCACTTAATCAATTTACGGAAGGACTCCCATCAGTACCACCTGCCCACAACATCCCCCTTATTGGGCTATCAACAATAGAAGCGATTCAAGCTGGAGTTCAAAAAGGAATAGCTTACGAAATTGATGGTCATATCAACGCGTTGATAAACAAATACAACGGACTCATAACAATTTTGACAGGAGGTGATGCTTCCTTCTTTGTTAGAAACCTAAAAAACACCATCTTTGTAGTCCCTGATTTGGTGCTTGATGGGTTAAATATAATTTTAGAGTATCAGAAAGAAAAAAAGCAGGGTTGAAAAATAGGATATGAGATTCAATTTCGTTTTCAGAAATAATTGTAGAAAAACCATTCTCCTGGGTGGTTTTATGTTTTTAATGGTGATATCCAGTGGAGCTCAGGATTTAACCTCTTCTCCTTATTCCAGATTTGGCATCGGGGATATTTTCACCAAAAACTACGGAAGAAGTCAGGCAATGGGTGGCCTGGGAATTGGACTTCAATCAGACAGGGATTTAAACATGATTAACCCTGCCAGCCTGTCTCGAATGGATAGCCTTACTTTCTTGTTTGAAGTTGGAATGCTCGATAAAGCCACATTTTTTCGAACCGAAGATCTTAAAAATTTTAGAAACAACATAGGCTTCTCTTATATGGCCATGGGATTTCCGGTGACAAAATGGTGGGCAAGTAGTGTCGGCATTTTACCCCTAAGTGGTGTTGAATATTC
>CAYUNU010000064.1:0-12560 GCA_964446195.1 uncultured Porphyromonadaceae bacterium
TGGAGATCTACTTCCTTTTGAATATGATCCGGAAGAGAAATAAAACGTTTATTTCATCAGTTTAATCTCAGTTATAGCCATCACAGCCCGGTCGGAGAAAAAGTCTGCAGCAGGCAGGTTTGAGAATTTACCTCGACCTTCATACTCAAAATCGTCCATTATCAAGACTTCGGAATTGTCGTTGCGGTTCATAATTTCTGAATAGGTAAAAGCAGCCCGGTAGCCATCAACAGCCGCAATAACAAACATGCCATTCTGGTAGCTCTGATACGAAGGCTTGAAATGGGGTTGAAGCAAGGCTTTCAGTTGTGCTCCCTTAAATTCGGTGATGCCATGAATTCCTCTTCCACGTCCGTAGAATACCTGATGAAAATGCTCAATTTGCAAATCTTTTGGTAATTCGCTCAAGCTTGCAACTACTTTATCACCATCAATGATCTTCATTTTTGGCGACCACATCTCAATCTCCCTGTTAACAACATAGTCACAGTTGAGCGATTTAATTTCTATTTTGCTTGGATTCTCAATATTCCGACAAGTAACCAGGTCGGTACCCACTATCAGTTTTACATTCTCAGGTAGAAGCCATAGTTCTTTGGTTTTACTCGGAACAATGCGGGTAACCTTTGTGGCTATCATGATTTGATGCCTGTTAACCGGATAGTACAACTCGCCCCAACTTATAACTGCCTTGTCGCCTTTGTCGTTACTAACTTCAATATATAGGTCAATTATAGGTCTGAATTTAGCCTCATTCTTTTTTGCCAGATGCATCTCATTCAGAAGATCATACAAGGAAACACCCTCATAGGTATAGGAACCATGAAAAGATATTTCCCCATCGGTAAAATCGGTTTCTTTTACCATGATTGAATGAGTAGGAAAATCTCCAAGCCTTAAAATTGAAGGATTACTGATCTCTCCCTTGACATTAATTTCCTGCCTACCTTTCAGATCAAACTGCTGCGCATTATCATAGAAATCATTAGTAGAATCAGTTTTGTCCCATGTCTGGGCTTTAACTGTACCTGTGCTTACAGCTAATATACTAAGTAAAAAAAATAATTGTTTCATAGTCTTGTCTGTTAAAAATGAATTTGAATTCCCGAAGTTATAAATCTTCCTAAAGATAGCTGTCCGTGACCTTCCACATATACCACATTCGTAAGGTTATTACCTTTTATAAAAACTTCGAACGCCCTGAACTGTTTCCATATTTTTGCATGGACCTTCAGATGAGCTGGGATCTCCTCCTCATTCATATCATCCATCCATTGCTTACTTAACCAATTAGCCTGAAGACTAAAATTGACTATTGGATTATTCCAAACCAGCCCTGATTTAAGCATGTGAGCTGGGTTATAAATTAAGGATTTCCCGATCAGATCCTGCCCGTCTTCATCATCAAAATCCAGAATTTCTGAGTGGTTATATGCATAACTAAGCCAGGCAGTTAGCTTGATTGGCAAACTTGCCCAAGCTCCTATTTCTGCCCCGTAAGTCTCAACTGACGAGATGTTTCGGGCTTCCTTTACCGGCCTTTGTTTGCTTCCCATTGCAATAAACTCACCGTTACTTACCAGGTAGATAAAGTCCTCCCCCTGAGTATAATAACCTGAACCTGTAAGCTTTAGGTGATCGCCAAGCCCAAGATCAAAGCCAGTTTCAAAATTATTAACCTTTTCCGGCTCCAGGTTTGGGTTTGCTTTCTTAAAGCCTCCTCTAACAAAGCCCGAGCGACACAGATCATCCAGGATTGATGGTCTGAACCCATAACCATAGGATAAGTAAGCGCTGGTTTGATCAGTGAAGTTATATTTAGCTGCAGCTTTTGGACTAACAGCACCCCAGGTATAATCGGCTAGATCAGAATTCTCAAGATCCGCAAGAATGCTTGTGGCGTTTGTTGGTTCTGTTAGAGTAAACGCACCATCGAAGAACTGGGCCCGGTCGTAACGTAATCCTAGGACAAAATTCAGTTTACCATTCATCAGGGTGATATCATCCTGCAAATAGGCCGATGAAGTATTCATTTTACCTTGATTAGTCACAATATCTGTTGAAGTATTGTAAATATCCTGACCGTAAACACTACCCTGCTTGCTTTCTAGTCCGGCAGACAATGTTTGGAAGCCCAGAGTATAATCTCCATGCACATTCCCTCCTCTATCGATGCGAGAAGAGGTGACATCGTAGGCCGTATATGAAATCTGATCATCACTAATCTTAATAGATTCGTTCAGCCTGATATAACCCTCATCAGAGTTATACAAATTGATAAGAACATTTAGCTTCTCATAGTTCATTCTGTAGTTGAAGTTGCTTCTCCATACATTATGTCCGAAATAAGTACCTGTTTCACTGTAGATCTTCGTTCCGCTACCTCTCATATCATCCCACAAGCGTGATGATAACTCCAGAGTATGGTTTTTGTTTATCCGGTAGCCCAAACGGGCTTTTGCACTATACTCCTTCATCCACGAAGCAACATCTGTTGTATCTCTATCATTTTCAGGAGTATAAATAAAGCCATCACTATTATTGTAGAATCCATCTACAGCCCAATACAAACCGTTGCCGCCTGGATTCATTGCTCCACCAGCCCATGCAGCAGCTTTTTTTGTATTCAAGCTTCCATATTCGGCCAGCACATCCGCTTGGATAGTTTTTGTCGGTTGACGTTCGATCATGTTAACTGCGCCACCCATAGCATTGCCACCATAGAGAGAGGACATAGGACCTTTCGCAATTTCAATCTGGCGAATAGAAAGAGGATTAATACTGTTCCAGTTCACCGATCCTCCGTCGGCTTTATTCATTGGAGCGCCATCTAACATGACCAGATATCTCCCCTGCTGGTCGCCACCCAGGCCCCTCATACTAACGGAGCTACTGTGAGAAAATATCCCGTGATCCCTATTGATCATAACTCCCGGCATGGCATCCAGATAGCCATCCAGCTCCTGAGCCGGCAAGCTTTTAAGCATCGAAGAACTCAGCCATTCAGTTCTACCCGGACTTGATCCCACCCTTTTGCGTGTTCTTGTTCCTGTTATTACAACAGCATCTGAGCTAACTATTATAGGAGACAGATGAAGCATATGATTTTTGCCAGCAGCGAGCAAAAAAGCCTCTGTCTCATAGCCAAGATGCTGCACTACTACCTGGTAGGTTTTTGCTTCAAGATTATTGATTTCGAATGCGCCATCTTTTCGAGTGACCGCAACTTGTTGAGTTGACTTGATGCTGAGGTGAGCTCCAACCAGCGGACTGTTCCCATCCTCACTTAATACAATGCCTGTAATTTTTTGTTGAGCTAAAATAAAAGCCGGGCAGACCAGTAAGAGTCCGATAAAAAAAACACTTCTGATTCTCATAGTTCTTGTTTGTAATTTCGAACTGCAATTCTAAAACAATATAAATTAAAACTCACATACATTTGTCAGGTTCAAAATAGAAGAATTTTAATAATGCCGACCTGAGATTTATGCACAAAAAAAGGCCCCACTCATGGTGAGGCCCTAAAAATTTCAATGTTTATATATTTTAAACTATGCTAGTTTAACGTTTACTGCATTTAAACCTTTTTTTCCTTCTTGCAAATCAAAAGTAACCTCGTCATTTTCTCTAATGTTTTCTGTTAAACCACTAGAATGGACAAAATGTTCTTCTGAAGAATCCGCGTCTTTAATAAACCCAAATCCTTTTAAATCATTGTAAAATTTTACTGTACCTTTATTCATGATAATTATTTAAAATGTTGTTTGATACCATTTAGCAGTATCAATTAATGCGACAAAGGTAGTTCAATTGTTTGCCAATATACCATACAACAGCAACTATTAATTGATAATCAGCTTTTTACTAATTCATGCTGAGAAATTCAACAATATTAAGCGTCTTGCCTACTGAAAACTGCCTACTGCCCACTGCCTAATGAAAACAGAAGACCAGAAAAGAATATTATCTTTACATATAAACCCAATTTACCATGAAATCCATTAAGAGCCTACTCTTCATCCTTCTTCTGATAGGTACCCTTGCGTCGTGCACATCGACCGATACCCACAAAGCCGACTTAATTGTTTACGGTTCCACTTCGGCAGGTATTGCTGCAGCATTGGAAGCTTCCCGACAAGGGTATTCAGTGATCGTAGCAGGCCCCGACCAACACCTTGGAGGCTTGTCATCCAGTGGTTTAGGCTGGACAGATTCTGGAAACAAGGAGGTTATTGGGGGCATTGCCAGAGAGGTGTATCAGAGGATAAAAGCTGAATACGACAAGCCTGAAAGCTGGACCTTTGAGACTCAGGATGAATGCAGATTCTATAAGCCAGATGCCGATGCCGTATGGGTATTTGAACCACACGTGGCCGAAAAAGTTTTCGAAGACCTTGTTAAGGAGCATAATATCACTGTTTTCCGCGATTACTGGCTCGATAGAGAATCAGGAGTAGAGAAGAAAGATGGAGAAATTATATCCATAAGGATGCTAAATGGCGAGGTTTTCAAGGGGAAACAATTTATTGATGCTACATATGAAGGAGATCTTATGGCTTCTGCTGGTGTAAGTTACACCACCGGAAGGGAAGCTAATTCACAGTACAGTGAGACCCTCAATGGCGTAAATACAAGAACGGCAAAATATCATCAATTCGAACTGGATGTTGATCCCTTTAACACCCCGGGTGATCCCGCAAGCGGTCTGCTTCCAAGAATCCATGATGATGGTCCGGGTGTGGAAGGATCAGCCGACCACAGGATACAGGCATACTGTTTTAGGATGTGCCTGACAACAGTCGAAGAAAACAAGATTAGTTTCCCTAAGCCGAAGAGATATGATCCTATGCAATATGAACTCCTCGCCAGATACCTGGATGGAGGCTTCAGGAAGCTTTTCAATAAGTTCGATAAGATCCCAAACAATAAGACCGACACCAATAACTCCGGGGGATTCTCAACTGATAACATCGGGATGAATTATGAATATCCCGATGCTTCTTATGAAAAACGAGCAGAGATAATCAGGGAACATGAGAATTACCAGAAAGGACTAATGTGGTTCATGGCAAATGATCCAAGAGTTCCTGAAGATGTTCGTGAAGCAATGAGCAAATGGGGTTTGGCAAAAGATGAATTCACTGATAATGGCAATTGGCCCCATCAGATATATGTCAGGGAAGCCAGAAGAATGGTCAGCGATTTCGTGATGAACGAGAACCACCTGAGAGGCATAATTGACACTCCTGAATCAATCGGAATGGGATCATACAATATGGATTCCCACCATGTGCAAAGATATGTTGATGATAAGGGCTTTGCAAAAAATGAAGGCGACGTTGAGATCAGTCCAGGCGGCCCCTACCCAATAAGCTACAGAGCCATAGCACCAAAAATACAGGAGGCTAAAAACCTTCTCGTACCGGTGTGCCTTTCTTCATCTCATATAGCTTATGGATCCATCAGGATGGAACCGGTTTTTATGATTTTAGGACAATCGGCAGCTACAGCTGCAGCACTGGCCATTGAGGAAAAATGTCCGGTGCAGGTTATTGATACGAAAGAACTGAAAATAAGGCTCATGGAAGCCGGGCAGGTTTTAAAGATAAATTAACAGTCATGAATATTTGGTCGTTCATACTCAGTAAATCAAAAGAAAAGCAAAGGCTTATCCTGATGATAGTTATAAACAATACTGGTAGCAGTCCGGGGAAAAAAGGCTTCAAAATGGCCATTGCTGAGGATGGCACACTATATGGTTCAATAGGTGGTGGTGTGATGGAAAAAAACTTGGTAGAAATGGGCACCGACAAAATACACAGAAAAGATGATGAGATCATTTTAATTCATGAAGATCATAACAAAGAGAGCACAGAGGCGAAATCTGGTAGTCAAACCTTGGCACTGATACCAATAACATCAGGATGCATAAAAGAAATAAGAAATATCTCTGATGCTATTAGTTCCCATAAAGCAGGTATAATAGAATATTCAAATTCGGGTATTCATCTGCAAAAAGACAATGGCAAGGAAATAAAGTTTTCAGTGAAAATTGAATCTGATTCTCAATGGGAATTTCTTGAGGCAACCGGATTGCGGGATAAGCTATTTATTTT
The DNA here is from genome assembly GCA_964446195.1 of uncultured Porphyromonadaceae bacterium. Taxonomy (GTDB): domain Bacteria; phylum Bacteroidota; class Bacteroidia; order Bacteroidales; family UBA12481; genus JAUVKA01. Next base: position 6,117 of record CAYUNU010000064.1, read on the forward strand.
CGGTGCCGGTCATGTTAGCCTCGCCTTAAGCCAGATATGTTCCCTTCTCGAATTTGAAATTCATCTTTTCGACAACCGCCCTAAGCTCAACACCTTCGACAACAATGAGTTTACAACAACAAAACAGATTATTAATTATCATGAAATGAAAGATTTGGTCGAGGAGGGAAATAGCTCCTTTGCCGTAATTATGAGTCATACTCATGAAGAAGATGAGATAATCCTCGGGCAATTGCTGGATAAAAAGCTGAAATACCTTGGTATGTTAGCCAGCAGAAAAAAAGTGAATAAGATTAAGTCGAACCTCATCGCTCAAGGACATCAGGAAAAACAATTTGATAATCTTCATGCCCCTATCGGGATCGACATCCATAGTCAAACACCCATTGAGATCGGGATAAGTATTGCGGCGGAGCTGGTTAAGGTTAAGAATTCCTAACTTTATTTTCTTATTACTGTCCAGTCATTTTTTCTGGCTAAATTTCCCAGTCGGCGGTCGGGTCTTACGGCAACCGGATAACCAACCATTTCCAGCATATGTCGATCGGAGAAAGAATCTGCATAGCAGTATGATTGAGCCATTTCAAATCCATTCTCCCGGCAAAAGGATTCAAGTCGTATGCTTTTTTCATTTCCGAAAACCAGATCTCCACTTGGTAAGCCAGTAAAAGCACCATCGACAACCTCTAATGAAGAACAAATAAGTGCATCCATCTCAAGCTTTTCAGCAATGGGTTCACAAACATAAGGAAGAGCGGCAGATAGTAAAATGATACTTGCATTCATCGACCTATGCTTCTCGATTTCTTCCAACATAGCTCCACTTATACTATCAAAAAGAAGATTATTACAGAGGTTAAGGGAAAGATCCTTAATCGTTTTCTCTTCGAGGCCTCTTAGCCACATGGCCATTTTTTTCACCAACCTGGTAGAGTGGGCAAAATTCATTTTATGCAAAATGGAGTACCACAGACTCTGGGCGAGGTCTCGCTTACGCATAAGTCCCTTACCAAGAGCCTCCCTCACCAATGCTCTTCCGCTGTTTACCTCAAGAAGAGTATCATCAAGGTCGAAAAAAGCAGCATAGCTTTTTCTTTCATCAACCATTAAAGAAGTGCTTGCCATTTGGATTGAAGATTATTTTAAGAGCCCCAGGCTTACAATAAATATCAAAATTACTTCCAAAGAACAGCTCACCATCAAGGTGATACGGCACGTCCATTGGAAATTCCAATTGAAGCTTTTCTGTTTGATAATAGTTAACCTTGTCATCCTGCAGGTGGGTACCTTTTGGAACCATCATCAATATTTTCAGTCTCTGCAGAAGATTTAGCTTTTTAATATTACAAACATCTAAAAGGCCATCATTAGCTGTCGCTTTGGGAGTTAGGTAGAATCCCCCGGCAAACCTTCTGCCAATTGAGACTGTGTTAATAAAACAATCGCTTTCTTTCTTTCTTTCCCTCAGCAGTTGATATTATCAGTTTTTTCTCTTTAAAGAAAAGGAGTGTACTTAAAATATGCCATATGTATTTCCCTTTACCACCTTTCTTCACCTGCCCTGATTCTACATAATTGGCGGCTGCTACCTGGGCATCGAAGCCCAGCCCCATGCCATTCAAAAAATGCATCTTATTACAAATCCCTACATCCATAAAATGAGTCTGTGCAGCAAAGAAGGTTTCCCAATCCTCGTCTGTAAACCTATCCGGAAAACCTAAAATTTGGTTAAAATCGTTTCCTGTTCCGGCAGGAATAAGCCCGATAGTTATCCCGCTTCCGATAAGAGGTCCAGCCATCTCATTCATTGTACCATCTCCACCCACAGCGATGATATGAGTATAGCCTTCCTTAGAATACATACTCGCCAGCTCAGATGCATGGCCCTTACCTTTTGTGAATGCGTATTCAGCGTCAATACCTTTCTCAGCAAACTTTGATTTTACTGTATCAACATAACTATTTGCAATAGTTATTTCCTGCAACAGGATTAACAATAACAACCCATTTTTCTTTTTGCATCATTTCGCTAATTTAGGTACATATGCCGATTCAATTATGGACCTAACATAGTCAACAATCTCGATATCAGTCTTGGTGTCAAGCTCCTCCTTATGAATCGGTGGATGAACTACCACTCCCAGCCTGGATCTGAAATTTATATAAAAACGATCTTTGGGCTTGAATCTATAGAAACCGTTAAGAGTGACGGGCAAAATACTCAACTCTGTTGCCTTCAAAACATGAAGGAAGCCTTTTTTAAAGTTATTTATTGAACCATCCAGAGTCCTTGTACCCTCAGGAAAAATAGCCACTGTATTGCCCTTGGTGCTTTTCGTAAGTTGGGCGATCATCTCCTTGGTATTCCTCAGATCAGCTGCTTTCATTGGTACATAATTAATCATCTTAAGTAAACTTCCAAAGACTGGAATTTTCAATAGATGTTCTCTTCCAAACCACGCAACACCGGGATAAAATGCCATAATCGCCATGATATCAAAAAGACTGGCATGGTTAGCAATAAGAATATACCTCTCATTTTTAGAAACATGATGCCTCCCATGAACACGAAGTCGCTTTCCCATCGATAAAAATACCAAATGAGACCAGGCTACCAATAGGGCTTTTACCACCGTACCCAAACCAATAATCGCAAAGGGTAAAAGAATTAAAACAGTGATAGCTGTTAACAGATAGATCACAATGAAAACTGGAATTGAGATCACCCAAAACACCTGAGGACAAAGCCTACAGCTCTTTTCCATTTTAAGAATAAACTTGATTCACCGCGACAAAATACGAATTTATCCAACAATAGCTCTCACTTATCAAATTCTAATGTTAACATAGTGGCTTTCTGTAATGCATTTAATTCTGATGCGTCTTAACTATAAATACGTTTGCCCGAACCTGCATTGCCCTTCCAGCTTCTGTTTTATTGTGAAATAAAAAAATGCAAAAGTGAAAAGACATTATTTGTTTCTGTTTGCCATTATAATTTCCCAGGTCTCAGCAAGTATTGGGCAGGATTTACATCAAGCTGGAAAAGAATTCCTGAAATCCCACTCAATAAACCCCGAAAAGTTTACATCAGGATTCCATTTCTCAAAAGAAACAAACAAAGGAAGCCAGATCATCCTCGAAGCAGACAATCCAGAATGCTTTATAATTTATAAGAAATCAAAAAAGAACACAGCTATTGTAGCCTATTCTACTACAAATAGTTTCACGCCAGGAAGAGACACGATTCTTCCCGGGGCGGATAATCTCATCAAAGCTATTGAAAACACACCATCCAGAAACCTTTTAAAATCGGGTTTTTCAAATAAAACACCAATAGGCCCGCTACTGAAAACAAAATGGAATCAGGATAAATGGTTTAACAGATATTGCCCTTTTGAAGTTAATTGCTCTGCAGAGGAGAACACTTATGTTGGATGTGTTGCTGTAGCTATGGGCCAAATAATCAGATATTACGGTAAATGGAACAACTTCATCCTCGATGCAAACCACTCTTACAATGGCATTAATCTATCCGCCTATTCAACAACTTATGACTGGGCAGGGATGCTCGATGCACCTTTGAGTTATGATCTCGAGGTTTGTAAAATGTTATCAGATATTGGAATACTAATAAAGATGAATTATGGCTATCAATCATCCTCTCAAGGAACCGGATGGGCACGAATTGGTTTTAATGAATTAGGTTTTGAAAATGCATATAAAGCCGAAGCACACCATTACACTCAGGATGAATGGCTTGAAATGATTTACTCTTCCCTCGAACAGCACATCCCTGTTTTTGTGGCCGGGAATGGACACGCATTTGTATGTGATGGGTATGATCAGGAGGGACGACTTCATTTCAATCTGGGCTGGGGCGGAATGGCCGACGGATACTATGAGGCCACATGTGTCCTGGATAGGTATTGCGTCAATGAAGCCATTTTTGAAATAGTTCCATCTATTGAATTTGAACCGCCACACTCATTAAGAATAGAAGAGATTAATTCGAAAAAAGTGATTTCCTGGTCCCCGCCCTACCAATGGGGTAAACCTTCCTCATACAATATTTACTACTCTGATGATAACTATTTTACTAGCAAGGATACCAGTATCTTGATCGATGATTTGATACCAGGAACACTGGCAATAAAAATCTCAGCTGTTTATCCGGATGGCGAATCAATATGGATTGGTCCAATATGGACTTTTAATCCTGGAGAAGATGTCACGTTATCCGAAATTGCCTTAACTAAAGCAATAAGAAACAATTCCGAAATCGACCACCCTATTTTAGGGTGCAATATTATCCCCATGGGTAAGCTGGCTGATGTAACTGAGATAAACATAAGCGATCCTCTCTCTTCAACAAGTCAAATAAGTGAAATGAGAAACTTGCAAGCTATTAAAATTAACGGTAAGAATCTTCAAAAAAAAGATTTCTCCTTTATGGAGAATATGAACCATATTCAATCTCTCACAATAAAAAATATAAACTGTACAGAATTACCAGAACTCAGTAAATTCAAAAAATTGGTGCAATTAAATCTGGATTCATGCAAAATTCAAAATCTCAATTTCCTTACCGATCTGAATCAACTGGTTGTTTTGGATATAAAAAATTGTGAAATAACAGAATTTAATTTGCCCAAAGGCCTGACTAGCCTTGAGCAACTATTGGTAAAAAGCAACTCCCTTAGCACAGAACTTGACTTTGAGAGCCTGGCCAATTTGAGAAAGCTTGAGCTTTCCGGAATCGGCTTGTCAGAGTTCAAACCTATTAATATAAACCCCAAGCTCACCAATTTAAGCCTCGAGGACAATGAGTTAGAAAGCATGGAGTATCTTTCTAAATTCCCAAATCTTAAAACTGTTTCTATCAAGGATAATAAAATAAAGAGACTTGAAATTCATAGTAATCATAAGCATTTAAGTAGCTTGTGCCTTAGTAATAATGAAATAGAAGACGTTTCGATTTCTTTCGACATTCCCTCCTTGCTTGAACTAAACCTGAGTAATAATAATTTTATGATTTTTCCAGGAATCTTCAAACATATGCCCAACCTGGCATCTCTGGATGTGAGCTATAACTCAATTAGTAAATTACCAGAAATGAGACTGCCCTACTTGAGAAACCTAAACTTATCATTCAACCAATTGAATAACATTAAGGGAATCGCCTTATATGAGGCTCTTAAAACCCTCAATTTAAAAGGGAATGCTATAAGCGACTTTTCACCAATGATACAGAATGAATTCTACAGAAGTTTAAATAATCTTGACTTAACTCAAAACCCCGTTTCCAAAGAATCCTTTTTTGAGCTCATCCCGCTGCTGGAAAAAGAAATCGGACAACTTTATTATCCCGCCGATTACGAAGCTCTAAGCCCCTGCTACCCACTACCTGAATCTCCTTCAAAAAAGTCCAATAAAGAAATAAATTTCTCCTGGTTCTGTGAAAATAAGGGTAATGAAGTATTATATGACTTCTACCTTGGTGTAGGCGATAGCATTAAGCTTTTAAAAAATAACTTAAAAAACAAAGAAATAGCTGTAAGACTTAATTCCGGACAAAAGTATTACTGGCAGGTTGTTTCAAATTTCAGGGACACTAGTTTCTCATCAGGATTATATGAAGTAAAAACAACCGAAGAGCTAGAAATTCCCTATCACGAAAATTTTGAGCTTTATACCATAGGCCAGGGAATAACAAATTCATCTTCCAACTGGAGGTTAACAAATGGCTTTTTAGATACTTATGAGGATGCAGATATAACTGATAATCAAAAGATCAACTTTACTGGAAAATCATTACATATCGGCTCCACCTCCAATGTAATAATAGACCTGGATCATATTGATATATCGACACTTATTATCGAATTCGATCAAATTGTTATTCCAGGTAAAACAGCTCATTTTTGCTTAAAAAACATTTACGGGCTAAACGCTGATTTTTATTCCAATGGCTATCACTCACAATTGTACATCAATGGATCACCAATTGAAGAATTCACTGTCAATTCAAATGATTGGAACCACATCAGAATATCCATCCAAGGTCAAAATGATAGAATATCCATTAAATGCAACGATCAAACAATATTAAATAAAAAGTGGATGTTCAAAAATGCCCGAGCCCATATTGAAGGAATAATTTTTTCCTATTGCCAGCCAGAACAGGGTAACTCCTTTACAAATTTCGAAAGCTATGTGGATAATCTAAAGATCTATGATGCAAATAACCGAACTGAGATCGACGAAATTGAATTGCAGGAATACAATATCAGCATCTTCCCTAATCCAGCCGACCAGTTTATTCAGATCACTGGATTAAGTAACAACCATTATGGTGCAGTTTTGGAGATTTTAAACTCAAGAGGACAAAAAATAGAGACTAAACAAATTGAAAATTTCACGGATAAGATTTACCTGCCTACC
>CAYUNU010000065.1:0-12531 GCA_964446195.1 uncultured Porphyromonadaceae bacterium
CCATCAGGCCAACACTCCAGGCCATCATCTATATCATTGATCAATCCAATTTTTGGTGGGGTAGGCCAAGAGTGATCAGATTCCAGAACTGGAGTAGCATCCAGCATTATATGAATCAATTCGCCGGTTTTTTTGAAATAACAACACCTGTTAAATTTCAAGGTTCCCTTTTTGGCGGTATTCGGACAGGAGTAGTCCTGAGTATATTGAATGAAAATATGATCGGTTGTTTCTATAATATCATTGTGTACGAATTTCTCTATTAGACTAAACTTTGGATTCAGACCTTCAATTGATGATGATATTCCCCTATCACCAAAATCAATAACATACCATGGGATCAATCTGTTAGGCATATCCAATTTGAAAATAGTGTCATTAAAACGAGGGCGATAATGGAACTGGCCATTAATGTAGTATTTATCACCACTTTCCACCCCTCTTGCAACGGTGTTAGTGTAACTGTTTACCGGGTCAAAATCATTGAATGTGCAAGCAGTATCTCCACTATATGTTTTACTAACAAAAACACTTTTCACAACTCCCTTTCCCAGTTTTTCTGGTATTGTCCCAAAGGTTTCATCATCAAGAGGATAAAGATTTGTTCCTCGGTAGTCCATATTGAAGGATCTTAGAATACTGCCAACCGGATTGCCTTTTCTATTATCAATTTCATCACTAATACCCGGAACTGTATTCCTGTCTCTCACTGGGTCAAACATCATCAATTGGTTTATGTCATTTGGGTAATCCTTGTACAAATAGACAAGTCTGTCACCTATCGCATTTATATCCCCTGTGTTTCCATAAAATACTTTCATTGATTCTGTACTAACATAGGCCCTTTTCCCATCGTCACTCATGGTAATATGATCTGTGGTGGTCTCACACATCAGCTTTAAAAAATTCCCCCCATGATCGAAGCAGGCAAGCCCTTTTGAAGCTGATACATAAATAAAATTGGGAGTAAAAACTACTTTATTTGCGCCACCAATAAAGCTGGTATCTCCTGGAATAGAAAGATGAATATAATCGAGTTCGCTACATATGGCAGAAAGTGAAATTTCTCTTTTATTCTCTCTGGACTTAAGTATATCCAAGGTTTTGGGATCTCCTGATAATCTTGCTTTTGTGTCTTCTGAGAACTTTATCCCAAATGATGTCTCCTTGTTCGTATTTTGCAGTTTTAATTCCTCTTTTTGTTTCTCTTTTTCTTTTTCCTCCAAAAGTATTTTTTCAGCAAGAATAGTTTCATCAGATTTTAACTTGTTCGATCTAAAGCATGAGGCTGTGATAAATAATATTGATACAATGATCAGCCCAAATTTCATTCTGCTTACGGTGATGATAATATCCTTCATTTCGCAATAGTTCATAATTCTTTTATTCATACCTAAGTGCTTCAACCGGATTCCTCGTTGCCGCTCTGTAACTTTGTGCGATCACTGTTAAAACTGAAACCAAGAGGGTAAACAATGCAGCAAGTGCGAATATCCACCACGATAGGGGAGCTTTATTGGCGAAACCTTCGAGGTATTTTGATATACCATACCAGGCTATAGGTATGGCTATTACAAAGGATATTCCTAATAGAAGGTACACGTTTTTTGTTAGATACAGGACTGTCTCCCAGGTGCCAGATCCGTTAGCTTTCCGGATGCCGATTTCTTTAAACCTCTGTTGAACATCGTAAATTGAAAAGCTGAATAGACCAAGAGAAGAAATTATCAATGCAATAATGGTGAACAATGTGTATACCCTCACAATGTTTTTGTCCTCCACATATAGCTTCTCAAGCTCATCTTCAACGAAATGATACTCAAAGGTTTTACCTGGATTAACTTTATTAAATAATGTCCTGAGAAATTCAATTGTTTCTGCTTCTTTTCCTTCAGCGACTTCCAGCATTAATTCATTTTCTTCCTTATCTCCAAAATAAAACATTATCATCGGCTGAATTGCTTTCGACAAATGATCAAAGGAGAAGTCTTCAACAACACCAATAACATCCCAACCTGAACCCCAATACCGATTGGCAAAATTCACTTTAGAAATAGAATCAATCTCGTAGTAGTTTTTTGCTGCTTCATTGATAACAACCTTAGAATCCCGCCCTTTATCCATGTTTTCGTCAAAAAATCGCCCTTCTTTTACCTTTAGGCCAAACAGACTATCTGAATGGGGTGTGACTGCCCAGCTTGCAGCATCCTGATAATCCAGATCCGAATTCATGTTATTCCAAGGCATAAAATTGCATGTAAGAGGAGAGGAACCGAAGCTTAGAAACCGGACGTGGGGATTCTTTTTTATTTCATCAACAACAAATTGCTGATTGGATTCCAGGGTATTCCTCTTCTTTATATTCTCCTGCATCATTTGTTTTCTATCCTCGTCGCTTTCCCCTGGTTGCCGGTCATATCTGATTCTTAAGAAAAACGGTGCACAAATAATATTCTTGCTATTGAACCCCATATCGGCTTGCATCATGAAGTTTAACTGCTTGACGAAGAATAATGATACAATTATTAAAACCAAAGTTACGGAATACTGAAAGACTGTAGATATTCTTCTTCCCAGTAAGGATTTTACTCCGGTCGAAATTTCCTTGATATAGAGTAGCGGACTTATTCTTCTGAATCTTAATGCAGTTAATGCTGAGGTAACGAGAATCAGTATGATAGAAATGATCCCTAATAAAATCAAATCTTGTGCAAAGAATATTGGTAATTCCTTCCCGAGAATGTTGGGGATATATGGGCTTATCAGGGAGTAAATAAGTAGAACCAGAAAAGAACTAATCCCGATAGAGATACTATTCTCCCTCAGGAAGTATTTAGCCAGATATTTTGAGTTAGCCCCATGGATTGATAATATTCCAATTTCTTTTGCTCGCTTTTGCAAGGTTACTAAATATATATTCAAGTAATTCAGAGTCCCAACAATAAACAATAATGAAGCAATAAGTAATAGCACATTGAGCATTTTACTATTGCCATGCAGAAAAGGATCATTTTGGAAATCCTTAATATTGGAGTCGAAATAAAGGTTTTGAAATGGTACGCATTCCTGAATGCCTTCAGGAAACTGAATATGATCCCTCCCCAGAAACTTGATCTTTTCATTTAACTGATTGATGTCAGCATTGTCTTGAAGTAGAATGAATTGGGACCCTCCCCGTGACCAATTATAGAATGTAGTTGGGATTATTGCCTGCAAGTTTATGCTACTATTACCGGGAAGATCATCCAGGATACCGACTACTTTCAACTTCTTTTCAACTATCTCTACGGTTTTCCCAACTGACATTATTGTCCCAAACAGCTTTTCTGATGTTTTTTTTGTTAGGATAATACTATTTGGGTTACTATAAAGTCCCTGGTAGCTCCCATGTAGTAGTGGAAAATCAAAAACCTTGCTAAAAGAAGAATCAACAACCGTTAAAGGAATCTTCATGATGTTTTCGTCAACCTTTATCTCTCCATTAGGTACTTGAACCATCCCGGTTGTCAAAATAATTTCGGGGTAATCAGAGGCATCTGTCTTTCCGAAATCCGTAAAATGATGGTTTGGTATACTTGATGGAGTGGCTCTCAAAGTGGCATAGCAGATATTTTCATAGTTTTCGTGAAACTTATCCGTATTTCGCTCATGGAGAACGATTTTCAGTAGTATGAATGTACTGGCTAATCCAAGCGATAGACCAAGGATATTAATGATGTTATATGTTCGATTCGCCTTTAGGCTTCTGAATGTTTGTGCTATATTTGAGAATATTGTCATCTTAGTTCTTGTGTCTTAGGTCAAACGTCTTTCGTCTTGTCGTAGCGAAGCGGAGATCCCGACTTGTCGGGGCGTCTTGCGTCCCCCTTGCTACCTATTCTCTTTTACCGAAGATACTTGTCCATCAAAAAGATTGATAGTTCGATGAGCATATGCAGCATCATGCTGTGAGTGAGTTACCATGACAATGGTTGTTCCTTCCTGATTTAATTCGGTGAGCAGATCCATTACCTGATCTCCGTTCTTCGAGTCCAGATTACCAGTGGGCTCGTCAGCCAGGATCAGCTTTGGATTGGCTACTACGGCCCTGGCAATGGCAACTCTTTGCTGTTGTCCCCCAGAAAGCTGTTGTGGATAATGCTTCCTCCTGTGTGAGATCTTCATCCTATCCATAACCTCATTAACCATTTCTTTTCTTTTCGATGGTTTAAGTCGCATAAAAATGAGAGGTAATTCAATATTCTCGAAAACGGTCCGCTCATCGATCAGGTTGAAACTTTGAAAAACAAAACCAACATTCCCTTTGCGGAAGACAGTCCTGTTCCTTTCTGTTAAATTTGCAACCTCGGTTCCGTTAAACAAATAGCTTCCTGATGTAGGATTGTCCAACAGCCCCAGGATGTTTAACAGCGTTGATTTGCCGCAGCCTGATGGTCCCATAACAGCTACGAATTCACCTTCAGCGATTTGAAGATCCACATCCAATAATGCTCTCGTCTGGATCTCGTCTGTTCTGAAAATTTTGCTTAATTTTTCTGTTTTAATCATATCTCTATTTGAAAATTATTGTTTCTGCATTACCAAATGTTCCATAGCCGGAACTAATTATTTTCTCACCTTCCAAGAGGCCATCAATTATCTCATAATAAGCAGGATTCTGCTGCCCTATACTGATCTCCCTTTTAGAGGCTGATTCACCATAAGGATCTAATACAAAAGCCCATTGACCTCCAGTGCTATTAAAAAAGGCACCTTTTTTTAGCAATAGTGCACTCTTGGATTGTCCTAATTCCAGATTGATGAAGAAATTTTGTCCGGTTCGAAGATTATCCGGCTTCTCATTTGAAAATATTAAATCAATCTGAAATTTGCCCTCTCTCACTTCGGGGTAAACCTTCCTGATTTCCAATCTAAATAATTTGCCTTGTCTATCCAAACTTGCGGGCAAGCCGGTTCTCACACGATCGATGTAATGTTCATCAATCAAGGCTGCAATCTTGTAATTCGATAGAACATTTATCTGGCCAATGCTGCTGCCCCGACTAATATTTTGGCCAATCTCTACTTCTAATCTGCCTAACTGACCCGCAATAGGGGCCTTAACATTCAAATCGTCCAACCTATTATAAACAAGGTCGAGCGTTTGTCGCATTTTCTGAAGATCAAGATCCAATTGTTTCATTGTGTTTTCTGAAAGAATAGAATCCTTTTCCGCCCGTTGTAGTGAAATATTCATCAGGCTCTGGTTCTCTTCAAAAGCCTCAACTGCCTTAAGGTATTCCTCTCTGGGGATGAGCTTTTCTTTGTACAAATCCTCGTATTGCTCCTTCTTTCTTTTGGCCTGCTGTAAGCGGTAAAAAGCACTGGTTAGGGCACTTTGATTGGCCATTCTGCTGGTCTCATAATTAATCTTTGTGTTTCTAAGATTATTCTCTTTTTCTGCCAGCTGAGACTCACTGGTAAGGATCTCCTGATGGAGGTTCTGATTCTCTAATATCAGGATAACATCTCCTGCATTTACCAAGGCTCCCTCTTCAATCAATAGTTCTTTTACCCTGCCACTCTCTGAGGCGTCCAGTAATATTGATTTGATGGGCTCTACACGTCCGCTGATATCAGTATAATCTTTGAAATCACCGAAGAAGACCTCATCAATTGTGATCTTGTCTTTTTCAACTTTGTATCGGGAAGCGTGATCACCGAAAATGACCTTGATCATCAGGAAAATCATAACCCCAACAATGAGAAGGTAGAGTATATGCTTTAGCCGTATACCTTTTCTTCCTTCAATGACACTGTCCATTGCATCCATACTATCATCCATGTAATTTTTTTTAAATGCCTTAAATGATCTCCTTGTAGTACTCTACGGTCCGCCGTGCAATCTCAAATTGGATCTTTGTTCTCAATAAATTCGATTTTGCAAGAGATAAAAGGTTTCTCGCCTGACTTAATTCATACTGATTTGTCAATCCTTTTTCAAATTTCTTACGAATAATTTTCTCAGCAGCCTCTCTCGCTTTCACCTGTTTCTTACCCTGCTCTATCTCTTTGTCCAGGGCATTCAGCTTTTGTAAGTCCTGCTGTATATTCTGATAAAGAGCTTGCTTTTCCTTCTGCAAGTTCAATTCACTCTCTCTAAGGCTAATGCCAGCAAGTTTAACTTGTGAACGATTAGCCCCTTTATTGAAACTTAGAGGGATTCCTATATATACTGATAACCATTGGTTTGCGTTATTACTGAATTGTTCATCAAATGGCAATATCTTCCCCTCAGAATTCTTATTGGTTTGGTAAAAACCCGTGGAGATACCACCTCCAAGTCCAAAAGTTGGATATATATATGCCTGGGCATTTTTAAGACTCAATCCTGATGTAATTACACTGGCTTCCGAACTTAAAATACTGGGATAGTTGTTAAGTGCATTGCTGTACAAGGACTCAACATCATGGTTAAGTATTACTTTCTCAATATCCAGGTTGTCATCACTAATGATTAAATCCTGATTTTCATTAAGATTTATAAGATGTTTTAATTTCAGAAGAGCCTGATCAAAATCATTTCGAGCTCTAATTGCCGATAGTTCTGCTGATGCTAACTCTGCCTCAACTGACAGGATATCAGATTCAGCTTTCAAACCATTCCTGATCATACCCTCGATGAATTTTTTATTCCACTCACTCTCCCTGATCAATTCATCTGAAATTTCGATATATCTTTTAAAAAAAAGTGCATTGTAAAAGGCTTCCATAATACTGAATGACAGAGCTCTGGTAAAAGCTTTTTCGTCAAATAGACCAGCCTCAAAAACTGTTTTCGTATAATTAATTCTGTTTATACGAGTAAATCCCTTAAAAATATCAATTGATGTTCCGGCACTATAAGTATTGGAAAAGTGAGGATCATATATTATATCATTCGTATTTGGATCAATAGACTTTCCAAAGTCCGGTCGGAATCCAACACTTGTATAAATGGATGGTAATAAGTTTCTGATTGACTGCTTGTAATTCTCTTCGTTCCGCTGGTTGTTTAAATCAACTTTTTGAAGGTCGATATTATGCTCCATTGCATAAGCTATACAATCATCAAGGGTCCATATCTGTTGTGTTTTACCAGAATAAAAAAATCCTATTATTATTACGGCAAACAGGAATACTCTTTTGTTCATAGGCCTAGAATCTGACATTGAAATCCGATAATAGTGCCAAAACCATTTGAACCCTGACTGTCAGCAGCTTAGCCCGTACTAAACAAGGCAATTTAGGTAATTGTGTAAATTATATTAACACTTTAGTGTAATTTTTTCATACATTTATTGAAAATTAAATCGATGCCTAAGGGAAGAATACTTATAGTTGACGACAATAAAAATGTTCTCAAAGCATTAGAGATTCTGCTCAAGTTTGAGTTCGAGATGATTCAAACAGTGAGCAATCCTAATCAAATATTATCTGAACTAGAGAAGAACAATTTTGATCTGGTAATACTCGATATGAACTTTGAAGCCGGAGTTAATACAGGAAATGAAGGGATGTACTGGTTGGAGCGAATCCTGCAATATGATCCAAGTTTAAGTGTCGTCTTGATTACGGCTTTTGGAGATGTAGAATTAGCCGTTGATTCTATTAAGCGAGGTGCCACTGATTTTATTTTAAAACCATGGGATAATCAAAAGCTAAAGGCAACAATTAACTCAGCAATTGAATTATGCCTAACCAAAAGAAAACTAGAGAAAGCTCAGGATAAAAATGTAATTCTAAAAGAGGAGGTTAATGTAAGGCACAAAACCATCGTTGGGTACTCAGATCCTATGATGCAGGTGATGAGAATAGTGGAGAAAGTTGCCAAGACGGATGCTAATGTATTGATTACAGGCGAGAACGGCACTGGAAAGGAATTAATAGCCAAGGAAATCCACCGGCTTTCAAATAGAAGTGATGAGATAATGCTCGGGGTCGATATTGGGTCCTTACCTGAAAGCCTTTTTGAGGATGAACTATTTGGTCATAAAAAAGGTGCATTTACAGATGCATTTGAAGATAGGACAGGAAAGATTGAATCGGCAGACGGGGGGACCTTATTTCTTGATGAAATTGGCAACCTACCTCCATCCTTACAAGCCAAATTGCTTTCTGTGATTGAAAACAGACAGGTAGTCAGAATAGGGTCAAACCGGGCTATAAGTATTGATATAAGACTTATTTGCGCAACGAACAAAAACCTTGAAGAACTGGTAAAAACAAGTGAATTCAGGGAGGACCTACTTTACAGGATAAATACAATAGTTATTGAAGTACCTCCTCTCAGGGCAAGAGGGGAAGATATACAAGTTCTTGCGGGATTTTTTCTTAACAGATTCAAGAAAAAGTATAATAAGCCAGAACTGATAATAAGCCAAAAAGGAAGGGATGTGCTTCAAAAATACAATTGGCCTGGCAATGTAAGAGAATTACTACATACAATGGAAAAGGCGGTAATACTTTGCGATAATAATTCCCTGGGGCCTGATAATTTCTTTATTCGTCCAAGTCATACACTTAGTCATAAATTGCCTAAAACAATCGAAGGAATGGAAAGAATGATGATTATAAATGCCCTTGACAAGCACAGTGGAAACATGAGTGCAGCTGCAGGTGAACTTGGAATTACCCGGCAGACTCTCTATAAGAAACTGAACAAAATCGAATCTCAAAAAATCAAAGATGGCCAGTAAGTACTATTACCAGATAGTTATATTCAGAATACTTCTGATATCTCTAAATTCATATTTACTATCTATTTCAGTTAATGACTGGCGGTTTTTGGTAATTACGGGAGTTGTTTTTATTGGTCAGATAATATCATTAATCTCTTTCCTAAATCACACAAATAGAAAAATTGCCTACTTCTTTGATGCTGTTAAAAATGAGGACACTACATTATACTTCCCTCTAATAACTAAAAATAGAACCGTTAAAGAATTGAACGCCAGCCTTAATAATGTAAATGAAATGATAAAAAATATTCGGGCAGACATAAGGGATCAGGAAAGATATTATCATCTACTGCTTGAACAGGCTGAAACAGGCATAATGACTATTGATCATAAAGGCCATATCAGATATTCCAACAAAGCAGCTAAGAATCTCTTGCAGGTTGATGTTTTAACCCATGTAAGTCAATTCCAAAGAATAGACGATGAATTATGGCAGTTACTTGCCAATATTGAAGCAGGAAGGAAGAATCATATTAAGTTCCAGAATGAAAAAGACTCTTATGATTTATCTCTTATTTCGAGCACTATAAATGTAAATGACAACGAGTTAAAGCTTATTATTCTTCAGGATATCAAAACCGAAATGGATGAGAGTGAAACAGAGTCATGGATAAAGTTGATAAGGGTTTTGAGTCATGAGATAATGAATTCCATTACTCCAATAACCACCCTATCGGAAACCCTGGTTGAATATTTCTCTCAAAGTAAACCTGGTGACAGCCAGATTATAAAAGAAGAAAAGATCACTGAAGCTATATCCGGGTTGAATGTTATTAAAGAACAAAGTCGTTCCCTGCTAAAATTTGTTGAATCTTACCGAAACCTAACAAGGTTGCCAAAACCGCAAATCAAAGCATTTGATGCGAGTATTCTTGTTGAAAGATTGATGGTGTTATGCCAATCGGAACCAAATGCGGTTCATGTTGAATTTTCTAGTGAAATTGACCCAAAAGATATTTTTATCAATGGCGATCTGGAGCAACTTACCCAGGTATTGATAAACATTACAAAAAACTCTGTTGAAGCATTATCTGAAAATCCTGATGGCCAAATTGCCATTAAAATTCGCAGAAAATTAAAAGTTACGGTGATTCAAGTTAAAGACAATGGATCAGGTATACCCGAAGAAAATATAGATGAAATTTTCACTCCCTTTTTCACAACAAAAGAATCAGGAACCGGGATTGGATTAAGCCTTTCCAGGCAGATCATTAAAAACCACAAAGGAAAAATATCTGTGCGTTCAAAACCGGGAAAGGAAACAGTATTTACAATTGAGTTGCCATAACCCCAGGTCAATTACTTGATCCTTCCCAACAATAATACCGGATTACTCTCTTCTGAAATCTGATCAGTTATTTCAATCAATTTTGATCTATATGGCTCAGCGAAATCCTCATCTTTGCTTGCTTTTTCGGCTTGCTCAATAAGATCCACGGCAGAATAATTATAGAATAATAAGCCATTCTCTTGCACAACAAACTCCCTCTCGTGAACATCGACATAATGATGTGTTGGGTCCATATATAGCAAACTACTATATGTGACTTTTCCATCTTTAGGATCAAATAAGTAGTTGGTGGTTTCTCCATAGGATATGAATGAATTATCCCTCTGCTCTGTTCCGATTACTGTGAAAATATGAAAGAAAATTTTGTTGTTAATTTCAAAGTCAAGCCCAAAACTCATATCGCCTTCCAAGCCAGACTCGGGCAACTTCTTGCCAAAATCTACAATAAGATATGGAATGAGTTGATTTTCTTCAACCTTGCTCAAAATTTCAGTCTGCCTATTCTGATACCAAATATTCTTGCCAAATCTGCGTCCGGTATTTTCAACAAATCTATTAAACCAGCCTTCAGGGGCAGTGCAGCGATTAATTAACTCACCTTGCTTATCCTGTTCATAATAATAGAATGGCTCAACACCCTCATTGAAAGCGCCACCTGGAATAATTAAGATGTTGTTGTTTTGATTGAGTAATATTTCTGAACTTTTAATTGGTATTGCCTTCTTAATATCACCAAGATAAACGCCTGACTCTAAATCAAAACTGAGAATATAGTCATTCTTTCGAATGTCTGTGAAATAAAGAATCTGAGAGGTTTCATCAGCCACCCATCCTATTCTGAGATATTCTTGCGGTCCGCCACCTCTTTTAGCCAGAGTCCGCAAGAACTTACCCCGACGATCAAATTGCAAGATTCCATGACCTGGCTTTTGTACCAAAATGTATTTCTCACTAACCAGGTACTTGCCTCTTTCCACAAGACTTTGCTCACTGGTTTCAAGTGCAATAAATTCAAAATCCTCAGCAAGGTCTGATAATTTGAAACTGCTTGAATCTTTTACTTCTTGGATATGGATCTCATATGAAGTTTTATTCCCGTCTTTAATAACTGTGACCGTATTGTCTGGCTTCGGACTACATGCATTTATCAAGACAGAACACATGATCAGTGTGGTGAAAACTATTAAAAATCTCCTCATTAGCTTGTTTAGGTTTATCATTTAAAAGTATAAAATTCGAGTAAGAGGTTTTCACTAATTATTTGTGTCAGAGCTCGATCTCACTTAGATCGTATTTTAAAAACTCATAATTGCCCGGGTCAAAGGCATAAAATTGCAATGTCTCCCAATCCATCGCGTAACCTCTTATCATTCTTTGTAAAGGATACTTAAATAAAGTATTCCCCTGATAATCAAACACCAAGATTGTCGAGTTAGTTATCTCCGGTATGGGCCGGTTTTCATCAATAATGATAATGTGGTCTTTGGATAGTATAGTACCATAAAAACGAATTGGAACTTGATTTGGCCCTTTGGTCAGATTTGAAACCATCGGCTCATCCTTATGCCTCACAATTAGGTCTAGATTTCCGTACTGATCATAAATATGAAATCGCTGCATGTATCCAAACGAACCCACAGCTTTCTCTGAGTTTGGCACTCCGTTTGGCGTTTGGGCCAGGGCATTCTTAAATTTAATGGCCAATAATTCATTTGGATGTGTTAAAAATTTACAATATGATTCACTTTTTATATTATAATAACTGAAACTTTGTTTTTCATCCCTACTTACATCTATAAATATACTATCGGATAATGGCCTAAAATAACCAGGATTGCCTAAATCAGGAATGTGTACGGTACTTCTTATTACTAATTCCCCACTGGTGATAGAAGGCAATAAGCTAACTTGAATCAACTCTCTTTTACCGGAATCTCCTATCCAGATTAGAGTTTCACCAGACTCCTTAATATGTTTAGGATGTAGTTGCACATAACCTATGAATTCACCTGGTCCTTTCCCGGCTTTGCCAAGAAATCCAAGTTTTTCTTTTGTATGAATATTGTAAAAGTGAATTTTATCCTCACTACCATTGTCCGTAACCACTAAGATACTGTCATACAGTTGCATATCAAATCCACTTTTACAATCAATCCAGTCGATTTTCCTGCCTTCAAGAGGCCTCTCCACATTGAAATGGTCATAGACTACTTCATTCACTTGCTCCCCACAGCTACTACAGAGAATTGCACTAATAAAAATGACGAATAATGGAACAGGGTTCGAAAGTAGTTTTTCTATCATTCTTAGTAGTTATAGGTATCATTAAAATTGTGGGGAACAATTATACACTAAAGATAAGAAATGACCTTAAGTGCAACGCTATGCACAGGTAGAAATCTTTTCAAAACAAAAAATCAGGAATCATAAGGGCAAAATATCTGTTTTGTCGCATCCGGGGAAAGTCACAACTTTCATTAT
>CAYUNU010000066.1:0-916 GCA_964446195.1 uncultured Porphyromonadaceae bacterium
ACAGAGGGGAAATCAAATTCAGGTTTGATAGAGGTAGTTAGGTAAGTAAATTAGGTACCATTATTAGCCCCTGCCCTAAAGCAGGGGCTTTTTTTTTGCATTCTTTGGAAGGTTTAGTTGTTGAGGCTAACAAACTTTTTCAGTTCAACTTGTAATTAATAGTTTCCTGATGATAACCACCTCATCAGTTTTTATCCTGATAAACTGCGACTCCTGCACATTTGAAACAGTAAAACGCTGGCTCAAACAATTACCAACTTGAAATCTGTAAAAATCAACATCATCACCACCCACATCAGAATTCATCCCATACAATTGAGGATGAAGAGTTGCATGTACAGATTTAAAAATCAGTACAGATTTGCTTTCTTTTTCATAACTTGCATAGATATTCGAAACCCAAGAACCATGAAAAAACTATCATTTATTCTACTAATCCTGATTTTAGGGTTCCAGGCATTCCCACAGTGTGCAGACACAACTAACATTTATGAATTCACCTTTAATGGCAAAGTTTACGAGGTGGTCAAAGAGAAAAAGACTTGGAATGATGCCTCTGCCTGCGCAGTTGAGAGAGGTGGGTATTTGGTTGAGATCAACGATGGAAATGAACAGGCAGCTGTTCATACTGCAATAATTGATGGTGCAGGAGTATCTACTACCTACACTATAGTAAATAACGGCGGTGGTATTGCCTATATATGGATCGGAGCTACCGATGCAGGAACAGAAGGTAAATGGTTATGGGATGGTGATAATGATGGGGAAGGACAACACTTCTGGACTGGTCAGGGTGCTAATGGTGCTAATAATGGAGAAGCGGTTGACAGGGCCTATTATAATTGGGGAGGATTTGGAACCGGCACGGCCAATGAGCCAGATAACTGGTCGGGGCAGGATCATGCTGCAATTGGTT
>CAYUNU010000066.1:926-12511 GCA_964446195.1 uncultured Porphyromonadaceae bacterium
GAAAGCTTGGCCTGCCGGATGGGAAGATCTGGGAAATGCTGGTGAGTGGAATGATATTATTGGCTCCAGCAAACTCTACTATGTAATTGAATATGACAGCCTGAGCTCTGGTGTAAACATCAGGGAAAAACTTGAATTTAAAATTTTTCCAAATCCAACCAGCGGCATCATAAACATAAGAGGCCACCAGATTGAAAGCATCGAGATAATCGATTTTACGGGTAAAACAGTCGAACATGAAGGAACCCTTACCGTTGATATGAGTGATTTCCCGAGAGGAATATATTTTATTAAGGTAAGAAGTAGTGAGGGGGTTATTACAGGGATGTTAATTTTGCAGTAACGAGTTACTGGTTACTGGTATCTTGCACTTTGCAACTTGTATCTTGCATCTTTAAACTATGCTTCCCAAACCACCTGTATCGGTATTTGGCAATGATATCGTAAAAGAAATCGCGTATTGGTTTTGGGACAATAATGAAGCCATAAAATATTACCTAATCACCACCTTCTCCGAATACCTCCCATCCTCCGTCTCAACAACCAACCAATATAACCCAGCCGAAAGCCCAGAAACATTATATGTACGGACGCGTCCCTTGTGGGTGTCCGTAAATCCCATAACCACCTTCCCCACGATATCATGCAATCTACAACCAGTAACCCGCAACCCATCTGGCAATTCGATGTGAAGCATATCCGATGTCGGATTGGGATATATCCGAATCTCATTCTCAACCACAAGCTCCTCCACCCCCGTCCAATTAGCATTAAAATCCCTAACAGATCGAGATATACGAAGCTCATCAACACAACCATCCAGGTATGATGTTAAAGTTGTCTTTTTACCTATTAGTAAATCATATGTACCAGTAACCAGCCCAGCTCCGTCTGGATAAGATCCTGTTTGCTCGTCGATCCGTTCCTTCCTGGCATTATGCACCAGAAGCTTCATCTCCCGGGTAGTCTGATCATGAATAATTGCAGCATGATACCAAACCCCGGGAACGATAATACCCTGACTGCTTTCCACAACAATCTCTCCTGCTGTTGTATTTGACCTGAAGATAAGAGATCCCCTGGAGGCCATTGCGGATAAGGAGTAATTCGACTTAACCCCACCGTAGGGCATGGCTACCAGGAGGGGCTTATTAGTAGCTATAATGTCCCATGAATTGATCTTAAACCAAAGATCTACTGTATATGATCCTCGCATACTAAGGTAATCTTCATGAGGTATTACCAAAGCACTTTGATTGATTCTGTCACTATTATCAAAACATAAAGCAGCCCCCTTGCCAGGTGCAGAATAATCAAAAGTCGGTTCAACTCCCTCAACAATGCTTTCTAATTGGGAGCACTCCTCATCCAAATTATTGTCAAAGTGCATTAAAAACATAGATTCATAATCTGTTTTGTATGGCCCGCCTGTTTGCTCTTCACTGACTACCAAAACATTCTCGGAAAGCACAACAAATGAATCATCTGTGGTACTAAGCCTAAAGTCATAGCTTCTTCCTGAACCGGCAGGTAATGGCCAAATCTTAAACCTATCCTTTGCCGGAATCGACCTCTCAACCATCTGCCAGTCGTCTGAATCACTCTCCTTGCATTCGAATTTGAGTTCATGTACCCCATCATATTCCCAGGCTAGACAGACTTTTGTCCCATTCTGATATTTTTCCGTATTTCCGGGCGTCACCAGACTAAGTTTTTCCTGATCATAGGTTTCGTATCCATCAAAATAATAATCATAATACTCATTCCCGGCATCCCTAACCCTGATAGAAGCGTTCCTGCTTGATTGAGTTGGACCATCCCAATTCAAACTGCCGGAAGCTGCAGAGATATCCTCCCCAATGGTAATCCAGTCTGTTCCATTGTAACTGAAATCAATATGAACATTCTCAATATTCTGATGCTCCCAAGTCAGATCTATCCCTTCGCCTATCTTAAACATATAACCCTCTGCAGGTTGAGTAAAAGCGAATTTTTTCCCGGTATTATCTGGCTTTGCCTGTATCAGTGCCCATATGTAGTATGCATCAAAATCCGGTAATATAACCCCGTCTATAGGATACCACCCTTCATCATAGTCAACGTTTAATACTATATGAAAACGGTCCTGATCGTCATAACCATCAATATTCCAGTAATGCCCTGCATGGTTCCCACTTTCACCCGGAGGAGTACTGTTTTCTGTCCAGCTTTCGATCAACAGAGGCCTTCCAGCATCAAGTTCGCTCTTAAGCAAGTTTACATATTCCTCTGTTGTATAGTCAAAACGGTATGCAACATAGGCAGCACTATTATACCGCATGTGCTTCTTCAACATATTGCAGACATCATAAAGACTCCTGCCTGTATTCAAAGGATCTTCCATC
Source organism: uncultured Porphyromonadaceae bacterium (assembly GCA_964446195.1). Lineage (GTDB taxonomy): Bacteria > Bacteroidota > Bacteroidia > Bacteroidales > UBA12481 > JAUVKA01. The sequence continues at coordinate 3,311 of CAYUNU010000066.1, forward strand.
AACCCATAGGCATGGTAAACCAGTTCAGCAGTTGGCATGTAAATATCTGCCGAGGCTGAAGAGGTAAACCCATCCCTCATCAGGTTCCACTTATAATAAGTATTCTCAAAATTTATAGAATGATAAATCCCAAACTCATCTGTCATGCTATAAACACCCTCACCATGCACAGGATGACGGTGATAATGAAGCAATTTAGCTATCGCAGTAGGTCCGCATGAATTACCCAGATGACCATTCACGGCACCATAAGTGTCATCACTACAAGTTGGAAAAGCCGCATTCAAAGGCCACTGAAAAGTCTGCCAGGTAGAAGTCATTAATGGACCAACAACAGGCTTTTGGGCATAGGAATTTGAAAAAATAAACGAAACAAAAACTAGTGCAAAAACTACTTTTTTCATAGGTTCAGGTTATCTGGGATTATTCAACCTAAAAATAGCCTTCCTTTCTATACAATGAAAATGATATCTGTGTGGATTTATAAAATCGGACATGTTGCTTAGATTCTTTTTTCGTAACTTAGAGGAAACCTCACAATCTGTTCTAATGAAACTTAAAAATATTATTCTGACACTGTCATTATTGGTTTGCACACAATTTGCTTTTGTCCAGACCATTATGATCACGGACATTCAAGGTCTCGACTTTGGTTCTAATCCCGGGTTTGCTGAAGTGCAGCTAATTTTCATTTCAGACCCGGTAGAGTGGACTGCAACGATTGACGGTGACTGGCTCACCATGGAACCCTTAAGCGGAATTGGGACTACTACCCTATTTGTTGAATATGCCGAGAATTTGGGTCCCAGAAGAACCGCCCGGATAATTATTGAAACTCCTGGAGGTGAGGCTGAAGCCATCACCATTGAGATACGACAATTTCAAAATATGCCGACAATAATGATGCCAGTAGAGTTCTCAATATTGGAGTTCACCCATACAGACCCCATGCTTTTGCCATATACAGCGAGAGCATCCTTCTCTTATACTCCAATTGATACCATGCTGTTTTTCAGCCTTTTGGCAAGAGTGGACGACACAAGTGAACCAGCATGGGTTTTGCAAAACATCCCAATGCCTGAATCCTATTGGCATGATTCAACGCAAGAAATATCAGCAAGGTTCGACCTTGGGCTTTTGGGCTTTGTCCATGGCCAGTCAATAGAGCATTTACAGTATTCTTACACTTTATCTTATGAGCCCGACACCATTATGCCTGTTGCTCCAGAATACTCATATCTGGATGCACCTGTTCAATATAGCATCATTGATGCCTTTGGTCGATTAATTGAAGATATCCTGGTTCCCGATACAATTTGGACCTATTTCACTCCCGACTGGGCACGACCTTTTGAGGTCACCAATAAATATTACGTAGGTTGTGAAATGGTTAATGGTGACCTCGATAGCTCCAAATATGCTTTGGAGAAAAATGGTTGTGGTCCGGCAGCAGCTACCAACAGCCTGAAATGGTTAATGAAAAAACATCAGGATGACATTAATTGGCCACCCGAATGGCATGAAGGATTTAAGGAGCTGGCTGCTCTGATGGAACAGAAAGGCAATGGAGTTAAAGATGGGAACTTCATTCGTGGTAAACTCGATATTATTGAAGCATACAACCTGCCCATAAAAGTTAAATATCAGGATAACGGATACCAGGGAGATGTGAAAAGCACATCCGGCAATAGCTCAGCCAAATGCCACGATGCCACAAACACTTCATATCCTACTAAAGAATGGATGATGGGTGAATTAAAAGACAAAGAAGATGTTGAAGTAGGATTTACCTACCCAAGTGGCAAAGGTCACTGGGTGGTTCTTACAGGTACACACAGTGTTAGCGGTCGACCCGGCATCTTTTATAAACATGACGGTAAACAGAAAAAAACTGAGGCAAAAGAAGTTAAACAAGAACATAGCTGGATAAAAGAGGAAGATGGAAAAATGAAACTCTCGAATGAGGGAAATGCTGTAATAGACATCGTTGTATCTGAGAGTTTTGATCCTGATTACCAACCCGAACCAAGTAGTGAATCTTTCAATAAATATTGCCAATCCATTAAAAGAACAATTGCGCCAGGAAGATCCATTTCTTTAACATTCCCGGAAAACGATAAAAGATGCTACAATACTACAGTCAGGGTGCTTGACCGTCATGTATCGAATAGCTACAAAAAAGAAGCAACATGGAATTTTAACTCCGGGAAAACCAGAAAATATAAAAACAATTCAGGGAAAGTTGTTACAGTTGAGTTTCATAATGATGATAAATATGATGGTGGCATACCACTTTTTAAGACCTATGACCCCTACATTGTTAATATTGATGAAATTGTTAATGATATTGATGGAATTACCGACCCAGGTAATCCTGATGAATACGCAGGGTTTTCAGTTGGTACAGATGATGAATCCTACGAAGAATTTGGGAACCCCGCCGGCCCGGAAGCGATGTATGTCGACTCGGTGGGAAGTTTATTACACGATTTCCCCAAAAAATTCAGTTCGGATGGAGTCAGGAAAATAACCCTGCAAACAGAGGTAGAATCCCTTAACAGATACTGGAACAAATTAGGACTTGTACTCGGCATCGATTCAATCGCCACCCCAGGACCAATGACAATTAGCTGTCCATCAACCGGTTATTCAGAGACCTACGAGTTTGTCGATGCGGGTGAATTTGAATTTGTTCTTGGTGGCCTTTCCGAACCAGGAACATTTGAACTAGTCCTTGAGTTAAGCGGAGAAGGATGCTATTACTTCGATAATATCGGAATACCTTCACTGATTCAGGTGGAACCAATTATTGAATTATCAAGCACCAATATTGAATTTGATAGCGCCTATGCAGAATCTCAAACTATCGATGTATTCAACATTGGTGGTTCCGAGATGATTTGGTTCATCACTAATGAAGCAGACTGGATTTCAATTGATCCACTGAGCGGCATAAACGAAACTACTGTAACCATCAGTTGTGAGGAAAATACTTCTCCTGATCCCAGAACAAGCGAACTTACAGTTACAGCTTATAATGCAAGAAACACCCCTCTTTCATTCCAAGTGAGTCAAGCTGGTTCAACTGCATCAATCAATGTGATAGACAAACCGGAATATTCCATGAACATTTATCCAAATCCAAATCCGGGGACTTTCGAAATCAGTCTCCAAGGGCTTGAAAGCGGAGCAATAAATATAAGTCTCACATCAATTTTAGGTAAGGAAGTTTGGAGCCTTAAAACAAACACAGGGTATTCTGAGTGGACAAGAAAAATCCAGATAGATAATCTTCTTAAGGGAGTTTACTTCCTAAGTGTTGAAACAGATTTGGGAATGTTACGACAGGTGGTGGTAGTGAGGTAAGATGTAACAGATTGGCCATGTTTTCCGTCTTAATTATGAAAGTAAAAAACTAAAACATGGCCGTAAAGACTTTGAAGGCTCCCAGAATGAACCCGGCGATTTCCTTGAAGTATGAGTAGTCGTTACTTTATTACCACCTTCTCAAGCAATCGACCACGACCCGTATAAGCAACAAGGAAATAAACACCCGGCTTCAGACTATGAGTATTTATCCTGATGTTAGAGTTGGGCATAGTAAGCTCCCTGACTACCTTTCCCTCGATATTTATTATCCTGATCTGTTTAATTTTAACATCAGGATTATTAATACTTAAGTTGATGTTCTCTGACGCAGGATTAGGATATACATTAATGGAGACATCATCAGTTACAGTTTTCTCTCCACGACCCGACCAAACAGCATTAAAATCCCTAACAGATCGAGATATACGAAGCTCATCAACACAACCATCCAGGTATGATGTTAAAGTTGTCTTTTTACCTATTAGTAAATCATATGTACCAGTAACCAGCCCAGCTCCGTCTGGATAAGATCCTGTTTGCTCGTCGATCCGTTCCTTCCTGGCATTATGCACCAGAAGCTTCATCTCCCGGGTAGTCTGATCATGAATAATTGCAGCATGATACCAAACCCCGGGAACGATAATACCCTGACTGCTTTCCACAACAATCTCTCCTGCTGTTGTATTTGACCTGAAGATAAGAGATCCCCTGGAGGCCATTGCGGATAAGGAGTAATTCGACTTAACCCCACCGTAGGGCATTGCTACCAGGAGGGGTTTGTTGGTAGCTGTAATATCCCATGAATTAATCTTAAACCAAAGATCTACAGTATATGATCCTCGCATACTAAGGTAGTCTTCATGAGGAATTACCAGTGCACTAAGATTGGTTCTGTCACTATTATCAAAACATAAAGCAGCACCCTTGCCAGGTGCAGAATAATCAAATGTTGGTTCAGTGCCTTCAACAATACCTTCCAATTGGAAACATTCTTCATCCAGATTATTATCAAAGTGCATTAGAAACATAGATTCAAAGTCTGTTTTGTATGGACCTCCTGTTTGCTCTTCATTAACTACCGCAACATTCTCAGAAAGCACCACAAATGAATCATCTGTGGTACTAAGCCTAAAGTCATAACTACTTCCTGATCCCGGAGGCAAAGGCCATATCTTAAACCGATCCTTTGCCGGAATCGACCTCTCAACCATCTGCCAGTCGTCTGAATCACTCTCCTTGCATTCGAATTTGAGTTCATGTACCCCATCATATTCCCAGGCTAGACAGACTTTTGTCCCATTCTGATATTTTTCCGTATTTCCGGGCGTCACCAGACTAAGTTTTTCCTGATCATAGGTTTCGTATCCATCAAAATAATAATCATAATACTCATTCCCGGCATCCCTAACCCTGATAGAAGCGTTCCTGCTTGATTGAGTTGGACCATCCCAATTCAAACTGCCGGAAGCTGCAGAGATATCCTCCCCAATGGTAATCCAGTCTGTTCCATTGTAACTGAAATCAATATGAACATTCTCAATATTCTGATGCTCCCAAGTCAGATCTATCCCTTCGCCTATCTTAAACATATAACCCTCTGCAGGTTGAGTAAAAGCGAATTTTTTCCCGGTATTATCTGGCTTTGCCTGTATCAGTGCCCATATGTAGTATGCATCAAAATCCGGTAATATAACCCCGTCTATAGGATACCACCCTTCATCATAGTCAACGTTTAATACTATATGAAAACGGTCCTGATCGTCATAACCATCAATATTCCAGTAATGCCCTGCATGGTTCCCACTTTCACCCGGAGGAGTACTGTTTTCTGTCCAGCTTTCGATCAACAGAGGCCTTCCAGCATCAAGTTCGCTCTTAAGCAAGTTTACATATTCCTCTGTTGTATAGTCAAAACGGTATGCAACATAGGCAGCACTATTATACCGCATGTGCTTCTTCAACATATTGCAGACATCATAAAGACTCCTGCCTGTATTCAAAGGATCTTCCATCAACCCATAGGCATGGTAAACCAGTTCAGCAGTTGGCATGTAAATATCTGCCGAGGCTGAAGAGGTAAACCCATCCCTCATCAGGTTCCACTTATAATAAGTATTCTCAAAATTTATAGAATGATAAATCCCAAACTCATCTGTCATGCTATAAACACCCTCACCATGCACAGGATGACGGTGATAATGAAGCAATTTAGCTATCGCAGTAGGTCCGCATGAATTACCCAGATGACCATTCACGGCACCATAAGTGTCATCACTACAAGTTGGAAAAGCCGCATTCAAAGGCCACTGAAAAGTCTGCCAGGTAGAAGTCATTAATGGACCAACAACAGGCTTTTGGGCATAGGAATTTGAAAAAATAAACGAAACAAAAACTAGTGCAAAAACTACTTTTTTCATAGGTTCAGGTTATCTGGGATTATTCAACCTAAAAATAGCCTTCCTTTCTATACAATGAAAATGATATCTGTGTGGATTTATAAAATCGGACATGTTGCTTAGATTCTTTTTTCGTAACTTAGAGGAAACCTCACAATCTGTTCTAATGAAACTTAAAAATATTATTCTGACACTGTCATTATTGGTTTGCACACAATTTGCTTTTGTCCAGACCATTATGATCACGGACATTCAAGGTCTCGACTTTGGTTCTAATCCCGGGTTTGCTGAAGTGCAGCTAATTTTCATTTCAGACCCGGTAGAGTGGACTGCAACGATTGACGGTGACTGGCTCACCATGGAACCCTTAAGCGGAATTGGGACTACTACCCTATTTGTTGAATATGCCGAGAATTTGGGTCCCAGAAGAACCGCCCGGATAATTATTGAAACTCCTGGAGGTGAGGCTGAAGCCATCACCATTGAGATACGACAATTTCAAAATATGCCGACAATAATGATGCCAGTAGAGTTCTCAATATTGGAGTTCACCCATACAGACCCCATGCTTTTGCCATATACAGCGAGAGCATCCTTCTCTTATACTCCAATTGATACCATGCTGTTTTTCAGCCTTTTGGCAAGAGTGGACGACACAAGTGAACCAGCATGGGTTTTGCAAAACATCCCAATGCCTGAATCCTATTGGCATGATTCAACGCAAGAAATATCAGCAAGGTTCGACCTTGGGCTTTTGGGCTTTGTCCATGGCCAGTCAATAGAGCATTTACAGTATTCTTACACTTTATCTTATGAGCCCGACACCATTATGCCTGTTGCTCCAGAATACTCATATCTGGATGCACCTGTTCAATATAGCATCATTGATGCCTTTGGTCGATTAATTGAAGATATCCTGGTTCCCGATACAATTTGGACCTATTTCACTCCCGACTGGGCACGACCTTTTGAGGTCACCAATAAATATTACGTAGGTTGTGAAATGGTTAATGGTGACCTCGATAGCTCCAAATATGCTTTGGAGAAAAATGGTTGTGGTCCGGCAGCAGCTACCAACAGCCTGAAATGGTTAATGAAAAAACATCAGGATGACATTAATTGGCCACCCGAATGGCATGAAGGATTTAAGGAGCTGGCTGCTCTGATGGAACAGAAAGGCAATGGAGTTAAAGATGGGAACTTCATTCGTGGTAAACTCGATATTATTGAAGCATACAACCTGCCCATAAAAGTTAAATATCAGGATAACGGATACCAGGGAGATGTGAAAAGCACATCCGGCAATAGCTCAGCCAAATGCCACGATGCCACAAACACTTCATATCCTACTAAAGAATGGATGATGGGTGAATTAAAAGACAAAGAAGATGTTGAAGTAGGATTTACCTACCCAAGTGGCAAAGGTCACTGGGTGGTTCTTACAGGTACACACAGTGTTAGCGGTCGACCCGGCATCTTTTATAAACATGACGGTAAACAGAAAAAAACTGAGGCAAAAGAAGTTAAACAAGAACATAGCTGGATAAAAGAGGAAGATGGAAAAATGAAACTCTCGAATGAGGGAAATGCTGTAATAGACATCGTTGTATCTGAGAGTTTTGATCCTGATTACCAACCCGAACCAAGTAGTGAATCTTTCAATAAATATTGCCAATCCATTAAAAGAACAATTGCGCCAGGAAGATCCATTTCTTTAACATTCCCGGAAAACGATAAAAGATGCTACAATACTACAGTCAGGGTGCTTGACCGTCATGTATCGAATAGCTACAAAAAAGAAGCAACATGGAATTTTAACTCCGGGAAAACCAGAAAATATAAAAACAATTCAGGGAAAGTTGTTACAGTTGAGTTTCATAATGATGATAAATATGATGGTGGCATACCACTTTTTAAGACCTATGACCCCTACATTGTTAATATTGATGAAATTGTTAATGATATTGATGGAATTACCGACCCAGGTAATCCTGATGAATACGCAGGGTTTTCAGTTGGTACAGATGATGAATCCTACGAAGAATTTGGGAACCCCGCCGGCCCGGAAGCGATGTATGTCGACTCGGTGGGAAGTTTATTACACGATTTCCCCAAAAAATTCAGTTCGGATGGAGTCAGGAAAATAACCCTGCAAACAGAGGTAGAATCCCTTAACAGATACTGGAACAAATTAGGACTTGTACTCGGCATCGATTCAATCGCCACCCCAGGACCAATGACAATTAGCTGTCCATCAACCGGTTATTCAGAGACCTACGAGTTTGTCGATGCGGGTGAATTTGAATTTGTTCTTGGTGGCCTTTCCGAACCAGGAACATTTGAACTAGTCCTTGAGTTAAGCGGAGAAGGATGCTATTACTTCGATAATATCGGAATACCTTCACTGATTCAGGTGGAACCAATTATTGAATTATCAAGCACCAATATTGAATTTGATAGCGCCTATGCAGAATCTCAAACTATCGATGTATTCAACATTGGTGGTTCCGAGATGATTTGGTTCATCACTAATGAAGCAGACTGGATTTCAATTGATCCACTGAGCGGCATAAACGAAACTACTGTAACCATCAGTTGTGAGGAAAATACTTCTCCTGATCCCAGAACAAGCGAACTTACAGTTACAGCTTATAATGCAAGAAACACCCCTCTTTCATTCCAAGTGAGTCAAGCTGGTTCAACTGCATCAATCAATGTGATAGACAAACCGGAATATTCCATGAACATTTATCCAAATCCAAATCCGGGGACTTTCGAAATCAGTCTCCAAGGGCTTGAAAGCGGAGCAATAAATATAAGTCTCACATCAATTTTAGGTAAGGAAGTTTGGAGCCTTAAAACAAACACAGGGTATTCTGAGTGGACAAGAAAAATCCAGATAGATAATCTTCTTAAGGGAGTTTACTTCCTAAGTGTTGAAACAGATTTGGGAATGTTACGACAGGTGGTGGTAGTGAGGTAAGATGTAACAGATTGGCCATGTTTTCCGTCTTAATTATGAAAGTAAAAAACTAAAACATGGCCGTAAAGACTTTGAAGGCTCCCAGAATGAACCCGGCGATTTCCTTGAAGTATGAGTAGTCGTTACTTTATTACCACCTTCTCAAGCAATCGACCACGACCCGTATAAGCAACAAGGAAATAAACACCCGGCTTCAGACTATGAGTATTTATCCTGATGTTAGAGTTGGGCATAGTAAGCTCCCTGACTACCTTTCCCTCGATATTTATTATCCTGATCTGTTTAATTTTAACATCAGGATTATTAATACTTAAGTTGATGTTCTCTGACGCAGGATTAGGATATACATTAATGGAGACATCATCAGTTACAGTTTTCTCTCCACGACCCGACCAAACAGCATTAAAATCCCTAACAGATCGAGATATACGAAGCTCATCAACACAACCATCC
>CAYUNU010000067.1:0-12255 GCA_964446195.1 uncultured Porphyromonadaceae bacterium
GGTAAAAATATTCCCGAATACCTTTCTCCTCATCAGGAAATATCCCGATGAGCTTCTCAGCTACTTCATCCGGATTATGGGAAATTACAACATCCTGTCGACCGTTAAAAAAGCGGTAAAACTCCGGCACCTTAAGGAACTCCAGCTTTTCGCTCACCCCCAAATCCTTGAATATTCGCGATTTCATATCGCCAGCATGAAGTCCGTCCATTTCGTGCAAGCCCACCTCCATCGTAAAGCCTTTTCTTTTGAAGGTTGTTGCGCATCCGCCCGGCCTGTCGTGCTGTTCCAGTAACAATACTTTTTTTCCTGATCTGGCCAGTTTGGCTCCGGCAGTAAGACCACCCAAACCAGCTCCAATAATTATCACATCGTATTTCATCGTTTCTATTTTTCTTCCGGGATGGGGTATCTTTTGTAGACTGCTTCTCTATCAAAAAGATACCTGTACGTTATATAATGTTTTGCCGAAACACTTCCGACAGAAATAAAGATCTTTCTCATTTTTGGATTAAAATCACCCACCCAGGAAAACTCTATCTCCTTATAATGCGGCTTTCTTTTGAACACCTCCACCAGATTCCAGATTATCGCCGACTCAATACCAAGCCCTTGATATTTTGGCACAACACCCATCAGCACCCCTCTGGTTCTAGTTATTGTCTTCCTTTTCAATAAGTAGAGAAACTTCAGCTTGTTAAAGAGATGAAGCTTGCCGTTTAGATGCTTTGAGACCATATTAACATCGGGATACATAAGATAAATAGCTATTGGTTTTCCATCTCTATAAGCAAACCAGATAAACTCCTCATCAATAATAGCCTTTGCTTTTTGCAGTGTTTTCTTAATATATTCCGGTTCCAGCGGTTCAAAATTCTCCTTGAAGGAAGCCCATGCAATATTGAAGACCTCCGTAAAATCCTTTACAAATTTTTCCTGTTCCTTCCATGTGAAATGCCTGAAGCTGTATTCGGGTTTTTTAGCCACCCATTCGGCAATTTTCATAAATCGGGGTGGAAACTCCTCGGACAAATCCAGATGAAATCCCTCTTGCTTGTAATATGTTTTAAACCCAAACGATTCAAAAAGATCTTGATAATAGGGCGGATTATAAGCAATTTCATATGATGGATGCGTAAAGCCATCCACCAGCAAGCCCCAGTAGCTGTCGGTCTCGCCAAAATTGATGGGCCCATCCATGGCCTCCATCCCTTTCTCCTTCAACCAGGCAATAGAGGTGTTAAAAAGCTCATTAGCAGCCTCCTGGTCGTTGACACATTCAAAAAAGCCCACTCCCCCTGTTGCTTGACCCTGCAAGGCTGATGATTTATAATCAATAAAAGCAGCAATCCTGCCGATTAATTTTCCATCATCATCTCTCAATATCCATCGACAAACCTCACCATGTTTGAAATAGGTGTTTTCATCAGGATTAAATATTCTGTTAATATCCTGATCTAAAGGGCAAACCCACACAGGATCATTACGGTAAAGTATCTTGGGGACAAGAAGAAAAGCACGGGCTCTTTGCTTGTTATCAACGGGGATTATCTGCATTATTTGCTCCTTTAGGATCAGCTTCGCTTGCGCATAAATATTTCAGAGATATCATCCTGATATTTACCAAACACAAATTTGCGCTTCAGTTTTAATGTTGGTGATAATTCTCCCGTATCAGGGCCCCAAACATGAGGGACCAGCTTATATTTACTTATCCTTTCGGGGTGGCTCAACATTTTATTTAGTTTATTAATTTCATCCCTGAAAACCCCAAGCACCTGAGGTAGATTAATCATATCGGTATGATCTTTAAAATCTATTTCGTGGCTTTTACACCAGCTTGCCAGATATGAGAAATCCGGAGATATAAGTGCTCCAGGATATTTTTCCTGCTCTCCAATAACCATCGACTGATCTATAAAAGCTGATTCCTTTAGTTTCCCCTCAATTACTTGAGGAGCAATATACTTGCCATTAGAAAGCTTGAAAATCTCTTTCTTCCTGTCTGTAACCATCAGGAATTTCCCATCTACCAGTGATCCGATATCTCCTGTATGAAACCATCCATCATCATCAAGCACCTCTTTTGTCAGATCAGGATTTTTATAATAGCCCAACATTACATTATGTCCTTTGGTAAGGATTTCGCCATCCTCGGCAATTTTAAGTTCTACCCCATCAATCAATGCTCCCACCGAGCCAAGCTTAACCATAGGTTCATCCTGACGGTTGATAGTTATAATAGGCGAGGTTTCGGTTAGACCATACATATTGATTATTTTGATCCCTGCTGCCCAAAATACCCTTTCCAGTCGGGGCTGAAGAGCTGCTCCTCCACAGCCTGCCAATCTGAGCCTACCGCCCAAGGCCTCTCTCCATTTACTATAGATCATTTTATCGGCAAAAGCATGCTTTTTCTTATACAGCCAACTACTTTCCGAATCAAGCTTATATTTAAGTCCGAGCTTAACAGCCCAATAATATATCTTCTTCTTTATGCCCGGCAGATTTTTCCCTTTAGCATAAACATTATCAAAGATTTTTTCCAGAATCCGGGGTACAGTATCAAAGCCATCAGCATTGATTTCCTTCATGTTAGCAGCTATAGTCCCCATATTTTCAGCATAATAGATACTGCTGCCACTATACTGTGTTTGGTAATTTCCGAGTCGCCCTCCAACATGACAGAGAGGTAGTATGCTCAGGTAATTATCTTTCTCATTGAGATCAAAAACCTTGGCCGCTTCAAGAAAATTCTGCACCAGATTCTGGTGTGAGAGCATCACACCCTTTGACACCCCGGTTGTTCCTGATGTGTAAATGAGAGTGGCAAAATCAGTCTCACTTATCCCTTCCTTGATCTTTTCCAGTGAAGCAGCAAAATCCTCCCGGCTTGTTTTTCCCTTCTCAACAATCTCCATCCAGTTGGGAGTATCCGGAATATCGTCAAAAGAATAAATCTGTTCAATTTTAGTATTTCCCTCGATAGCCATCTTCACCTTCTTCAAAAGGCTCTTGTCCGACACGATAACAACTCTGGCATCAGAATGCTCAAATATATGTTTGTATTCTTCCACATTAAGTGATGTAAATACAGGAACATGAACAACTCCCAGCATGGCCATACCCATATCCACAAAATTCCACTCGGGCCGGTTTTGGGAGATGGTAGCAATTTTATCCCCCTTCTTAAGCCCCATAGCCATCAAGCCATAAGAGAAATTGTGGGATAAAATATTGTACTCTTCAGCACTATATCCTTTCCACTTTCCTTTTTGCTTGCTATTCAGCACATTATCGCGATTAAACTTCGTGATAAACCTATCGAGCAGGTCGAATGTTCTGGTGATTTCCATTTTTAAGGTTTTTACTTGCTTTCAAAAATATGCTTTACAGCTCTTTCGATCTGAGGATCCTTGCTCTTCAAACGATCAACAAAACTTTGCTTAACTATTATATCCGGGGTAACACCCTCTCTCTCCAGGTTTTTCCCATCCAGAGTATAGCAACCCCAGCCTGGCATTCTGTGAGAAGAGCCATCAACTAATCCCATTGCACTGGTAAAGATAATCCATCTGTAGGTTTCTGTGCCAATAATAGTGCCGAGATTAAGTGCTTTAAATCCTGCTGCTGTCATTTCTGCATCGCTAAGTGATTGTTCATTGATCAGGAGTACGATTGGAACATCTGAGGGACCAAAATTGGATTGGTTAGACAAGGTTCCACCTCTTGATTTCCATTGTAAGTAGGTTTTTTGCTGCAAGAAACGGAGCACATCATCATGGACATTCCCACCTGTGTTATATCTAAGATCCAGAATCAGGCCTTCCTTATTCTTCAGTTCCCTTGTCATCGTCATCATAAATTTGTTCAGCTCACCGGTCCCCATATTCTTCATGTGGGCATAGGCAATCACATTATCACTAAGTTCATTGACCAACTTACGATTACCATCAATCCACTCATCATATAATTGACCACTTATTGATCCAGATGGATGGATTTTCACCTTATTCTCCTTATTTCCGCGCTTAAAGGTCAGGACCATCTCAGCCTCCATAGCCGGACGATAGAAGTAATAATCTCTGGGTAGATCAGGATTTATTTTTTCCCCATTTACCGCGATTAACTCATCTCCCTGCCTGATATCGACATCCTTCTTATCCGATGGACCTCTGGCAACAATACGATCCACAACAAAAGGCTTATCATCCTGATATAAAATACCCGCTTCAAGGGTCACGTACCTAAGCGGATTCTTCTCCTCATCGCCTCTTGTGTTAAAGCCCATATGTGAAGAATTCATCTCCCCAAGAAGATCACTTAGAAGCCTCCTCAAATCATCCCTGTTATTCAGATGTGGCAGAAACTGCTCATAATACTTTTTATGTGCTTCCCAATCTTCACCATGCAGTTGCTCGTGGTAGAAATTCTCCTCAACATTCGACCAGGTCTGGTAAAACATTTGATTGAATTCCTCCTGAAGATTTCTCGTAAAGGAATAAGAGATATTAATTTTGGTAGCCTTTTTGGCATCCAGATTTATAGTGAACAGGTTCCCCCCCGACAAAGCATAAACCTTATCTTTGTTAACAACCAGCCTGGCTCCTCCACTCACTCCGGTAATTTTTTCTGTTGTTGTTTTTTCAAATGGTTCGAGAACCGTATTCCATAACTCTCTTGCTCCCTTATCATGATTGGAGGAATACAAAACACTTACTTTGTCGCCTTTCGTAACGAGAGTTGCCGATCCTTGTGATCCAAAAGAAGGACTAATCCTCTCCATACGCTCCCAGATACGATCAGGATCAATGGAAATAATGATTTCAGCCTCTTTGGCTTTCTTGCTGGTGTCTGCACTAAAAAGGCTATCAAACTCATCTATCCGATACTCCTTATCAAAACGGTCAAGAGCCATTCTGAAAAGATGAACATCGCCCCCTCCATGGGGGAAGGAGGGCTTAAGCTGATTAGTTACCAGATAGATATATCTCCCATCCTTGCTCCAAACCGGGCCTGATTCTGAAATTCCGGTTTTCGTGAGATTAGTTATTTTTTTTGATCCCAGGTTTATGACAAATATATCATCTTCAAAATCCCTTTTTGCCGAATAACACAGCCACTTCCCATCCGGCGAAAAATCAGGCATACTGTTTTGAAAGCCCCAGAACTCATCCTCTACAAGAAGATCCGTTTTAAAATTCTCAAAATCCATTATCCTGATTTGATCTCTTCCGCTAAGGAAGGCCCCTTTACTCAGTGTAGGATCTGCTTTCAAACTACGATTATTACGTAAGTCCTTAGTGATCTGGACCATATCACTTGAGCCGTCGGCACTAATTTTATACCAGTTCAGATAGCCCTTCCATGTTTGATTAAACAAAATAGTTTTATTGTCCTTCATCCAGCAAACTTCCTGGGCAGCTTCAAAAGAGCCTGGCCTCTCAAGCTTTTTAATAAATTTACCTTTTATGTCAGACACAAAAATATCGCCTCGTGACACGAAGGCAATTTTTTTGTTATCTGGAGAGACATCAAAATTTGAAATTTTTGCATCCACTTTGAATGACAGTTCCTGTGGCAAAAGAGAATTATGAATAAGACTGATTTGTATTTTTTGTGACTCACCCGATTGGGTGTTATAAGAATATAGCTGGTAATCTTTCTCAAAAACAAGCAACTTACCATCAGAGCTAACATTAGGAAAGCTAATCGACGTTTTAAAGCTTGTGAGTTGCTTTGGTTTTCCATTTTCCAGCTTGTACAAATTATACTGCCCATTGAATTCATCCGAGGCATAATAAACTGTACCATTAATGTCAATTGTTGGCCACATATCCTTACCGTCCCATTCGGTATAAACCTTGAAAATGCCACTTTGAGGATTATAGGATTGTATATCAGGATCATACTCCCCCCTATATCTTTTGCGAGAAGCCATTCGAAGGCTTTCCCATGTATCGTTGAAGAAAATCTCACCTGAAACAGGCTGTATAGCAAGGTTATGAATAACATTAAAATAATGATCAAACAATCTAAGAGGATTGCCCCCCTCTACCGGTATTTTGTATACACTTGAACTATTGAACCTGGAACTTCTGAAAAAGATCTCCTTTGAATCCCAGCTCCAGTTCTCCATCTCATCATTAGCTGCATGAAAGGTTAACTGTTGTATATCTCCACCCAGGGAAGAAATAACATAAACATCCGCATTCCCATTCTGTCTTCCCGTGAATGCGATCCATTTTCCATCAGGAGAATACCTGGCTCCTGTTTCAAAACCCTGCATAGCTGTGAGCCGCATAGCCTTTCCAGAAGTCATATCGGCTTTCCATAGATCGCCCTCATAGGAAAACACAAGTGTCTTTGAATCAGGAGAAAGTGCCGGTTGAGAAAGAAAATAGGGCTCTTGTGAAAATGACAAATGATTAAGTAGCCCAAAAAAAATTAATACAGCAATAAGGCGTTTCATTGTGTTTAGTTTTTAATTAGTTTAAAAATACACTTAAGCATTGATTTACCAATAAGTAAATCTTGAATTCATTTAATGACTATTTTTGCGCCAAATTTTATTTCAAGAAAATGGCAGTAGTAAGTAATTTACTAAATGGTGTAGTTAAGAAAAAACGCGCCAATTTTGAGAAACGCCTGGTACTGAATCAGGATATTCAGGATCAATGTCTTGTCGATTTAATGACCAAAGCCAGGAATACTGATTTTGGTCGTCATTATAAGTTTGAAGAGCTCATCAATTCAAGCGATCCTGTTGCTTTATTCCAGAAAAAACTTCCACTTTTTACCTACGAAAAGATGTATTCTGAATGGTGGCACAGGTTTTTTTCGGGTGAGCAAAAAAACCTGACCTGGCCGGGCAAGGTGAAATTTTTTGGTCTTACTTCCGGGACATCTAACGCACCAAGTAAGCGTGTGCCACTCACAACAGCCATGATTAAATCCATCAGGAAAGTTGGTATCAGGCAGTTATTGGCATTATCTGAGTTTGATTTACCCAAGGGTTTTTATCAAAAAAGAGTCCTGATGTTAGGTGGATCAACCGAACTGGTTAAGATGGAAACCTATTTTGAAGGTGATTTAAGTGGAATAATTGCCGGCAAATTACCTTTCTGGTTCAATCGCTGGTACAAACCGGGCAAACCAATTGCCAGAGAAAGGGACTGGAATTCGAAACTGGAGAAGATGGTTGAGGCTGCACCGAAATGGGATATAGGTGGAATATCAGGAGTACCTGCCTGGTTCCTAATCCTTTTTCAAATGATTATAGACAGGTATAAACTGAATAATATTCATGAAATATGGCCAAACCTAAGAGTATTCGCACACGGAGGAGTTAACTTTGAGCCGTATAGAAAAAGCTTTGAGAATCTTTTGGGTACACCAATATATTATCTCGAAACTTATCTTGCCTCTGAGGGTTTTCTTGCCTTTCAAAAAGATCCGGATAGAGATATGCAACTGGTAATAGACAATGGTATTTTCTACGAGTTCGTCCCATTTAACCAAAACAATTTCACTCTTGACGGCAGCATGGTTGAAAACCCAGAAATACTCACATTAAAAGAGGCAAAAGAAAACATCGATTATGCTGTTATAATAACAACTAATGCAGGGGTTTGGAGGTATTTGATAGGCGACACCATCAGATTTACCAACAAGGAAAAGGTTGAGATAAAAATCACAGGAAGAACCAAGCACTTTCTGAGTTTTTGTGGGGAGCATTTGTCGGTTGATAACCTAACACAGGCCGTTGCAAACACATGTGAGAAACTTGGATTTAATTCACCGGAATTTACTGTATACGGAATTCGGCATAAAAACCTTTTTGCCCATAAATGGTATCTGGCAACAGATAATCCAGATATTGACCCACAAGAGGTTAAGAAAATGCTGGACCAGAGCTTGATGGATTTGAATGATGATTATAAGACTGAACGCAGCGCTGCCTTAAAAGATGTTTTTGTCCACCTATTACCAGTTGAAGCCTTTTACGGCTTCATGAAGACAAAAGGAAAAGAAGGTGGACAGCATAAATTTCCTCGTGTCTTGAATAGTCAGGAGCTAGAATGGGAAAAATATCTAGAAACATCAGGATATCATAAGAAATGAGTATCATAATTCAGGGCATAATAACCGGACTGGTGCTCAGTGTCTATGTTGGGGCTACCTTTTTTACCATAATTGAAACCAGTATCAGGCGTGGCCCGCTTGCAGCCATGATTCTTAATACAGGAGTATGGTTCAGTGATATAGCTTTCATTTTTCTAGCCTATTATGGGGCGGCTGAACTGATGAAGCCTTTTGCAGAAAATTCATTGATACAAATCCTTGCCGGAGTGATTTTTCTGGTTTTTGGTATTGCCTATTTTGTTCGGAAACCAAAAGAAACCGTAAAGCCACTTAGCAATAACAAAACAGGCATTGCGATACTTTTTTTAAAAGGGTTTGCCATAAATACCCTTAATCCATCTGTTTTAATTTTTTGGTTTGGAACAATGGTAATGGCTGTAAGTAACTTCAAATTAGCCGGTCGTGAACTATTCACCTATTTTGCCTCAGTGGTTGGCACAATTATCATTATCGACCTTATAAAGGTACTTTCTTCCACTCAGCTACGCAGAATCATTAATGACACAATGATGTCACGCCTTTTTAGGATAACCGGAGTTGTGCTAATGGTATTTGGTATTTTCCTGATGGTGAAAGCATTCACCTCCTGATTCTATCTCAAGAATTTCAGTAAAGCAGGTATATCCATCTCATGGTGTGAGCCTTTTGTAAGCAACCAGCTTATAAGGTCCTCATTGCCAAAAGATTTATATATCGACCTTAGCTCATCATAAGCAGGAGGACCAGAAGGGTTATTTGCAGCCGAGGCATTATCATGGCTCGGAGTATCATACTCACCATAATGAATCATTATTGGGCTTGGGTAATTAAGCCCGGCAATATCCGAACGATCCATCCAGTTTAACACGTCGGGAATACAGTGGGCCGGAGCATTATAACACGATCTGAATATCCATGTAAATGATCCCATTGATCCGGAACAGAAAATACGGTTAACCCTCTCACTGAAGACAGGATAATAAATAGTTAGATCCCCTCCATATGATATCCCACATACATCCAGTTCCTTCACGGAATATTTTTCGGAAAACCAATTTTCCCATCTAATCAGGTCTTCAACAGTAGCTCCGATAATGGTATGGCCATATAGAAAGCCATCTGTGGCCAGGGTAAACTGCCATTTCCCTTCCCAGTAATCTAGAATATTTAGTGTATCATGATAGGCCATATTGCTCAGCTTGCTAAAACCCCTCAACTCGGGGGCAATAACCAGATGTCCGTCATTAGCCAATTCCCAGGCAAATTTATGATGATAATCGTCGTACTGTCCGATAGCCGGCTCTACTCTGCCATGACCGTGAATAGCCATAACCGCTGATTTGTCGGCTTCCCTGCCGGCGGGTTTCAATACATAGGCAGGGATTGTTAGATCATCGCTGATTTTCATTTTCAGAGCACTTATCTCCACCCCATCAAATTCTTCAACTCTAAGTACTTCCACCCTGCCGGTTTCTGGATATTGAAAGCCTATTAATTGCGAAAACCTGGCCTTCGTCTCCCTTTTCCACTGGTCTTTTGTCCCCCGGAAATTATTAAAACTATATCTCCTGGCTGGCTCGTCCTCCTTAAAATTCAAATTGATTTCATCCCGGGTGATAAGAAAATCAGCCCATTTCTGCTCTTCTGGAGTTAGCTCTTTCACCTCTTCAGCTTGTTTTGCCGAATCTTTTTCAGAGTCATCCTCCTGCTTGTGTACACAAGAAATACTTACCATCACAAGAACAATAGAAAACACTACTGTCCAGCCCTTTATATTATTTTTCATATCAGGATATATTTAATTTGACAATACTAACAGAGGCTGGAGGAAATGTCCAGTTTTCTGTCCAATTTTTTCTAAGCGGCTTAAAAAGGTCGGGACAGGTTTGATCAATATGGATCATTTTATCATCAGGAGCCATTTCCATAACTGTCCCACTTAATATTTTAGCATTACCGACTGTAAAGCTAGAACTCACAGCATCCGTGAATGATGTATTTAGAACATGGAGATAAACAGTTTTGTTGTTCACCGTGGCCGTGATATCCAGTTCACCCGGACAGTTTTTTACAGTAGCTCCATGGGTGCCTTTTTCCCTATTGAACCATTTCATAAAGTGGCCTATGGGCAGCAAGAAGGAGTTACCTCCCGGCTGAGGCATCATCACTGCATTTACTGTCCATCGTGACCCATTAAAATCTGCTCCGGTACACATCCTGATTTTATCTCCATGACGAAGATATGCATTAAGTGTCTTGACATGGTAGGCGGCTGACAACCAGGACCTTAAAATATTATTTGTATTATATGGACTGAGTGATAAGTGTCCTTCAGTAACTGCCAATCCGGCATCAGAATTTATCCCTTTCAACTCATTCTTCATTGTTTTGATCCTGTATTCCGCCAATGACCCAAGCTCCAGAAGTTCCTCCCAGGCCTGAGCTGGATTATTCAGATAATCAAAACTCTTGATGACTGTATCTCTCCTACGGGGGTATATTCCCATCTGATGATAAGCAACATAATCCAGGTCGCTACCATATTCTTTAAGTACTGCAGCTGCCCAAGGCCTGTTAGATTCATCATGTTCCTGAGGGTTGAACATAGGTGTATTTGGTACATCACCCCATCCTATAAGTTTGATTGAAGGATCTCTCGATTTCATTTTAGGTATAAAATCACCCAGGGCACTCAGATATTCATCCTGATTAAATCCCTCACCACCGGCATAGGAAGATTCGTTACCAAGCTGCCAGTATTTAACATTGAAGGGATCGGCATGTCCAAATTTTTTCCTAAGCGGATGATCAGGATCATTTACATACGACACCCAGTCGGCAGCTTCTTCGGTAGTCCCATAACGGTTTTCTCCAAAACTGGTGTTTTTAAAAGACTCATTACCATCGCTGTAGAAATTTACTCCGAATATTGCTTCCGCTCCAACTCTTTTACATAAATCAAGAATTTCGTGTGTCCCTACCCTGTTTGTTTCCTTCCCTCCCCAATGGTAGTTATACATCCATGGCCTTTGATTGGCTGGACCGATCCCTTCTTTCCATTTATAATATCGGTTAAGTATACCACCCCACCTAATCATATCTGGAGCAAGATCTTTCACACAATTCACAAAATCGTCTCGCCAGTTGTCAGAATAATAATTCCAGGATCCTTCAACAGATGGCTCTGTTACTCCAAGAGGTTCCATAAACTGCAAGTACATTAAAGGTGAAACTTCAAAGATGGGCTCTGGATCAATATTTATTATCCCTCCTCTAATTATGCTTCCCGAGGAAAATGAAGAAAAAGCAGAAGGCCCTACGATGAGGGATGCCGCAGAAGCAGTACTAGCATTTTTAATAAATTGACGACGGTTTGTTTTAGTATTCATAGTCTACTTATTTAACTTTTTCGGTAATGAAGCTATGTAATATAGTGCTTATTATCAAAAATACTCTGTAAACAAGTAGTTTGGTGAGACAAATGAGCAAAAACATCCGCACTTACCAAATTAACCCACAACATGTTGTAGTTTTCGGCATATTTTTTGTATTATAGCAGCGGATAAACTCATTGCGTCTAACTAGCGCAAATTGTATTTTGTATTTAGCAACTTTAGCTCAACTTAATTTTTTTTAGAACCCGGAAAATCGAAGAACATGTTATCAAGAAAATTGGAGGTCTATTGGATCGCCTACAAGCGCTTTTTAATGAAACCGCTTGATCGTCAGATCCTTAAAAACGTATTAGAAAACGGGATATCTTATCCTGGTGGTGTTATGATGGATTTAGGGATTTCCCCTACCAATGGCATCAAAAAAATCAATGAACTTAAGAGAAAGGGATATTTGATTAAGCACAATCAATCAAGCTTATTGAGAATCAATCCTGAGAAACGCAAGGCAGTGAAGATTTTGACTTTTGGATTATAGAAACACACATTCAGCCAACTGAGTGTGCTGTAGTATTACCCCAACTGATACATCTGAGAACCACAGATAAACAGTAAATATATTTTCACTTAGTATATCGAGAATGGAATTATCCAGTTTCGCTGATTCGCTTTAGCCTGCTGTGAACGGCACAGGAAGGAACTGGGAGGAGTCGCTGGTGTATGCTGAGATTCTCACAAC
>CAYUNU010000068.1:0-12254 GCA_964446195.1 uncultured Porphyromonadaceae bacterium
GTCTCCGGGGGCTCACCGTGAGCTCTAATCAGCACGGTCTCATGTCTAAGAGAACCCAGTTCTTCACGGGAAACAGTTACTAAGCCCATACTCTCCAGTCGGTTAACCTCTTCATCATTATGCACAATTTGCCCCAGACAATAGAGTTCTCTCCCATTCTGGAGCATTTCCTCAGCTTTTTTTATGGCATTCACCACTCCAAAGCAAAACCCCGACTCCTGATCAATCTCTGCTTTTAAATTAAGTCCCATTTATCCAAATTTATTCATACAAACCACCAAGGGTAATTTTTTTCTACTAATCTAAACTATTCGTAGGGAGAATTGTATAATATCCGAAACTAATTATCAAATTATTAACAAAACTATGCTAGAGCAAATATTACAAACCGTAAAAGGACAAATGGGCAACCAACTGATTGACAAGATAGGTATGTCATCAGGAGAAACAGAAAAGTCCTTCGATGTACTTGGAGGAAGTTTAACAGAAATTATTGGAAATGAATCTCAGGGTGGTGGCTTAAGCACCTTATTAAACCTTTTTTCTGATAATGATAATTCATCAGAATCCAATTCGTTGATGGAAAAATTTGGTAGCTCATTAGTTGGCGACTTAGTTAGCAAAGCAGGGTTAACAAAAACGAAAGCCTCAGGCTTTAAAGATCTTGTCTTGCCGCTAGTAATTAAGTTTGTCAGTAAAAAAGTTGGTGGCAACTCCGACATTCTTGGATTACTGCTGGGTGGAAATGGATCTTCAGGCTCAGCCGGAACCGTTGCCTCCTCTATTCTAAAAGGCAAATTAGGAGGATTATTTAACAAGTAAACAGTTTATTTATCACTTAATATTTTAAAAAATGGCTTATTACAAAACTATTGATGGCAAGAAGTACGACGGAGAGTTACTTGAACTTGCTGCAAAATTAACTGAGGGAGCAAAAGATCAAAGAATTTCAAAAGACGATGCTGGACAGATTCTTGAAGCTGTAAAAGATGGCGATTCTTATACAGATATTGAAAAGGATACAGTTGCTTACATACGTGAGAATTACAAATGGACAGATGCAGCTGATGAGTGGTTTCGCACAGAAATTCGCAAATGGGCAGCTACTAAGTAGTTTGAACTTGTTTTTTCAAGAGAAGGAGGCTAATAACCTCCTTTTTTTTTACCTTTCTCAACTAAAACAATCCCAATAATGGAAGTAAAGCAGTTATTCATAGAAACAATCAACGAAGGGTACAAAACTAAGGGGGATTATATCATTCTTGGAGGTGCCATGATTGAAGGCGAGTGTCAAGCAGATACACTCATTAAGATACCTTTAAAAACGATGAACAGGCATGGTTTGATTGCAGGGGCAACTGGCACGGGTAAGACTAAATCACTGCAGGTTATTTCTGAGCAATTATCTGAGAAGGGCGTTCCGGTTTTGATGATGGATCTTAAGGGTGACCTTAGTGGACTTGCTCAGCCTGGGGAAGCCAAGGAGTTCATTTTGGAAAGGCACAGTAAAATTGGCATTCCATATGAAGCACGACCAATGCCAGTTGAATTAATGACTCTATCGAATGAAAAAGGGACGAAGCTTCGCTCCACTATCACAGAATTCGGTCCGGTTCTACTATCCAAAATCATGGAGCTCAATGATGTACAATCGGGAATCATGTCTCTGATTTTCAAGTACTGTGATGACAATAAGTTACCCTTGCTCGACCTAAAAGATTTAAGGAAGACCCTTCAGTTTGTCATAGGGGAAGGTAAAGCTCAAATCACATCTCAATATGGAGCAGTATCATCTGCTTCGGTCAACACCATTATGAGAAAGATAATTGAGCTTGAACAACAAGGCGCCAGTTTATTTTTTGGTGAACCATCCTTTGATGTCAATGATTTACTGCGCTTCGATTCAGATGGCAGGGGGTATATTTCCATCATCCGGTTAACCGATATTCAGGACAGGCCAAAATTATTTTCCACATTCATGCTCAGTTTGTTAGCTAAAATATACGCTAGTTTTCCGGAAGAAGGCGACAGCACCAAACCAAAATTAGTGATTTTCATAGATGAAGCTCATTTAGTATTTGACCAGGCATCCAAAGCATTAACTAACCAGATTGAGGCCATAGTAAAGCTAATACGTTCAAAAGGTGTTGGTGTCTATTTCTGTACACAAAACCCAACCGACATCCCAAATGAAGTATTAAGTCAATTAGGATTAAAAGTTCAGCATGCTTTGAGGGCTTTTACTGCAAAAGACAGGAAAGAGATTAAGCAGACTGCTGAGAATTATCCTATCTCACCTTTCTACAAGACTGATGAAATACTCACCTCTCTGGGAATAGGCGAGGCTCTGGTTACTGCACTTAATGAGAAAGGCATCCCTACCCCATTGGCAGCTACATATATGCGAGGACCGATGACCCGAATGGATATCCTGAGTTCAGCTGAGATTGATAATCAGATGCAAGAATCCAAAATTTCATCGCGATACGAAAAAACTATTGACTCAGACTCAGCCTATGAGATATTAAACCGCAAAATACAAGCTGCGAACGAGCCAAAACATCAGGAAGAATTAGTTAAGGCAAGTGAATCTGTACCCAAATCACGAGCTAAAAAGAATGACACGCTGGCAAGCAGCCTTAGCAAAAATACTATGGTCAGACAAGTTGGACGAGTATTGGCAAGGGAATTAGCCAGAGGCGTGTTGGGAGCACTTGGGGGAAGTAATCGTCGAAGATAATATTAACTTTACGGTGAATTATTCATTCTTTACCGTAAATGAAAAACAAACCCGGCTACTCTCTCTGGATCATTGCATTTATTTTTCTTTTTTCTGCTTGTACCCAACAAGTTCAAAAACCCAACATCGTTTTTTTTCTTGTTGATGATCTCGGATGGGCTGATGTTACTCCAGACAATCCGGCGTCCTTCTATGAGACGCCAAACCTTGAGCTCTTGGCCAAAGGGGGAATGAAGTTCACAAATGCTTATGCTTCTTGTCCTGTATGCAGTCCAACCCGGGCCAGTATAATGACAGGCAAATCACCCGCCAGGCTCCATATAACGGACTGGATACCCGGGGATGATCCCATGGACAGGAAATTACTTGGCCCAAAAGATGAGCATCAATTGGTTTTGGAGGAAAAGACTATTGCTGAAAGCCTTAAAGAGCAAGGTTATGTAACTTGCCATATCGGCAAATGGCATCTTGGAGAAGAGGAGTTTTATCCTGAGCACCAAGGTTTTGACTACAACTTTGGCGGATGGGAAAAAGGCAGTCCGGGAAGAGCCGGTTATTACTCTCCATATGAAAACCCACGATTACCTGATGGCCCTGAGGGTGAATACCTTACCGAGCGGTTAACGAATGAAGCCCTTGGTTTTATTGAGGAGCATAAAGACAAGCCATTCTACCTGAATCTGGCATTTTACACTGTGCACACTCCGATTCAGGCTAGCAAAAATCATATTGATTATTTCAATAAAAAGAGAGAAAAACTTCCGGAATCATCTCTCCCGGCAAGCCGTATTGAGCATGATGGAGTTACAAAGCTCATTCAGGATAATGCCCAATATGCCTCAATGGTTTATGCCATGGATGAAAATATTGGAAGAGTCATGAACAAGCTCAAAGAACTTGGTTTGGAAGAGAATACTTATATTTTCTTCACGTCCGACAATGGGGGCCTGTCAACGCTTTTTAACCGAGGCTACCCAACATCGAACCTTCCTTTAAGAGCTGGCAAAGGTTGGTGCTACGAAGGTGGAATTCGGGTTCCTCTCATCATTAGCGGGCCAGGAATTGATAGAAACGCAGCAAATGATTATCCGGTAATAAGTATGGATTTCTATCCAACAATTCTTGAGCTTTGTGGGCTTAAGCTGATTACGGAACAACACATGGATGGAACAAGTATTTCTGATATTCTTTTAAGTCGCACCAGCTATGACACTGACACTCGTACTCTATACTGGTTTTACCCACACTACCATGGTAGTGCCTGGACCCCCGGTGCAGCTATCCGTGTTGGAAACTGGAAGCTTGTTGAGCTATATGATAAACAGAAAGTAGAATTGTACGATCTTAGTCGTGATATTGGCGAACAAAATGATTTATCCGAGAAATATCCTGATAAGACTAATGAGCTTCAGGATATGCTTAGGGATATACTTAATTCTGTTGACGCTGACATGCCTGAAAACAACCCTGAGTGGGGAGAAATATAAATTTTAACGAAAGCCATGAGAAACAAACTCTTCCTTTTAACATTAACCTTATCAATTGCTCTAATCTCCTGCACCAAACAGGAACCACTCCCCAACATAATATACATTCTTGCGGATGATCTGGGCTATGGCGAACTTGGTAGTTATGGTCAGGAAAAAATTGAAACTCCTCATCTTGATTTGCTAGCTGATAATGGGATGCGGTTTACTCAACATTATGCCGGATCCGCCGTATGTGCTCCCTCCCGTTGTATATTACTAACCGGGAAACATGGGGGGCATGCTTTTATTCGCGGTAATCATGAGTGGGGTGAGAGAGGCCCTGTATGGGACATGACCAAATCTGTTGATGACCCCAATCTGGAAGGGCAGTATCCAATGGATCCCGAGGAAGTAACAATTGCTGAATACCTCAGGGAGGCTGGATATACGACAGGAATGATTGGTAAATGGGGTTTGGGAGGTCCACTAAGTGAGAGTGTTCCAAACACCCAGGGATTTGATTTTTTCTGCGGTTTTAATTGTCAGAGGCAGGCGCACACGTATTATCCGAAATTTTTATGGAAAAATCAGGAGAAAATATGGCTTGATAATAAGCTGGTTGTACCCGGGACCAAACTAGCAGAAGGAGCTGATCCTCTTGATCGTGCAAGTTATGCAGACTATACACTAACAGAATATGCGCCGGATGTAATGTTCAAAGAAGCAATATCTTTCATTGAATCAACAGGAGATCAGCCATTTTTCCTTTATTATGCTACTACTATTCCTCATGCCGCCCTGCAGGCACCAGCAGAATGGGTAAGCAAATATGTACAAAAATTCGGCGACGAAGATCCTTACCTCGGGGACAAGGGATATTTCCCCCATCGTTATCCTCACGCAGGATATGCAGCTATGATATCATATATGGACAATAATATTGGTCTGATGATGGACAAGTTGAAAGCTCTCGATAAATTTGACAATACTCTGGTGATTTTTACTTCGGATAACGGGCCTACTTATAATGGCGGCACTGATTCACCATGGTTTAATTCGGCCGGTCCTATGAACGAGGAGTATGGATGGGGAAAAGGATTTCTTCATGAAGGAGGTATAAGAGTGCCTATGATTGCTCATTGGCCAGGTAAGATTAAAGCAGGAACAAGCTCAGAACACATTTCTGCATTTTATGACGTCCTTCCCACCCTATGTGAAATTGCTGGTATTGAACCATATAATGAAACTGATGGATTAAGCTTTTTGCCAACCCTCCTTGGAGAAAATCAGGAGGAAGCTGATTATTTATTTTGGGAGTTTCCTGAGTATCAAGGACAGCAAGCTGTAAGGATGGGTAAATGGAAAGCATTACGCCAGGATATTAAAAAGGGAAACATAGAGATTCAACTTTTTAATCTGGAGGACGATTTACTGGAACTAAACAATGTGGCTGAACAATACCCTGAAATACTTGAAAAGATGCGTCAGATTATGGTAGATGAACACCAGCAATCGGTACTAAAGAGGTTTAGGATGGAAGCTTTGGGAGATGATGTTAGCAAGTAATTTTGTAATTTGCTACGCCAAAATTATCAAATATGAAGTTGAAGTTTTTTATTTTTCTGCTACTATTATCCATTCCCCAGACAAATTTTGCTCAACGTGATTTTTCCAGCTCACAGATTACCAAGGTTGTGATGCTAGGTACGGGAAATCCAAATCCATCGCCAGATCAATCCGGCTGCTCAGTAGCTATCGTTGTTAATGACACACCCTACATTGTTGATTTTGGGCCTGGGCTTATCCGCAGGGCGGCTGCAGCTTCTACACGTTATGGTGGAAGCATCAAGGGACTTAATGTGAAGAATATCAAAAGGGCCTTCTTAACTCATCTGCATTCGGATCATACTATTGGTTATCCTGATCTCATTTTAACACCTTGGGTAATGGGACGGGATGAGCCATTGGAGGTATATGGTCCTGAAGGCATTACTAACATGACCGAGCATATATTGGAAGCTTACAAAGATGACATCCATTATCGTGTTTATGGAGACGAGCCTGCAAATAATCAGGGATGGCGAGTCAACAGTCATGAATTCAGCACAGAGGGGCTGATTTATTCAGACCAAAACATCCAGGTAGAGGCCTTTCCTGTTACTCATGGTTCATGGCCAAATGCCTGGGGGTTTCGTTTTACGACCCCGGATAAAATTATAGTCCTGTCGGGCGACTGCTCCCCATCAGAAAAGGTAGCTGAATATTCATCAGGAGCCGACATACTTATTCATGAAGTATATTCGCAGGAAGGATACAACAATAAGAGTAAGTCCTGGAAAGAATATCATTCTGAACATCACACCTCAACTATAGAACTGGCAGAGATTGCAACAAAAGCTGAACCCAAACTGATCGTTTTGTATCACATTCTTTTCTGGGGAAGCACTCCTGATAATTTATTAAAAGAAATTTCGGCTAGTTATTCAGGAAAGGTGATTGTCGGACAAGACCTGGACATATATTAAATCAAGAGACACAACTCATAATCATAAAAGATATGCAAGCATTATTAGGAATAATATTTCATTCAATCGGAGGATTCGCCTCAGGTAGTTTCTACATGCCTTTCAACAAGGTTAAAGGCTGGGCTTGGGAGAGTTACTGGATTGTTGGAGGGCTATTTTCATGGCTCATTGTACCACCCATAGCTGCGTACCTTACTATTCCCGGTTTTGCTGAAATAATTGCGGCAAGTTCAAGCCAGATATTGTTTTTCACATTCCTGATGGGCTTGTTATGGGGAATTGGAGGCTTATCTTACGGTTTAGGTGTAAGATACTTAGGCATGTCACTTGGGAACTCTGTTGTACTTGGATTTTGTGCGGCTTTCGGAGCGATTGTCCCTTCAATATATTACAACATTAATCCGACTGAGGGAAAGGTATCGTTCACAGATATGATGGCCACCCCTGGAGGTCAACTTGTTCTTTTAGGCGTGTTAGTTTGTCTTATAGGAATTGCCATTTCAGGAAGAGCAGGGATGCTTAAGGAAAAAGAACTATCCGTGGAAGATCAGAAAGCCAGCGTCCCAGAGTTCAGTTTGGTGAAAGGTCTAATAATCGCAATCTTATCAGGAATACTAAGTTCCTTTTTTAACTTTGGGATTGAAGCAGGGAAACCTATGGCTGAAGCTGCTGTGGCAGCTGGATACAACCCCCTTTTCCAAAACAACGTTGCATTTGTCGTTATTCTGTGGGGTGGTTTAACAACAAATCTAATATGGACCACTATACTTAGTTTAAAAAATAAGTCGTATGGTGATTTTGTGAATAAATCTACTCCAATTTCCAAGAACATTATGTTTGCTGCCCTGGCCGGTACTACATGGTTTCTGCAATTCTTCTTTTATGGTATGGGAGAGAGTAAACTGGGAAACGGAGCCAGTTCATGGATACTTCATATGTCGACAATCATTCTAACGGCAAATATGTGGGGAATATATCGCAAGGAGTGGAAGGGTGTAACCACTAAAACTAAGGTCACTATCATAGTTGGTATTTCAGTTATTATAATGTCGGTATTCCTCGTTGGTTTAGGTAATTCAATGTAATTTTGAGCAATGGCTAATCATAAATTAATTAAAGAAGCATACGATATTGCCAAAGAGCAATACGCTGCAATTGGTGTAGATACAGATCAGGTGTTAAAAAACATGGATCAGGTAGTTATTTCTCTACATTGTTGGCAAGCCGACGATGTAGGAGGGTTTGAGACTCCTGATGCGGAATTATCCGGTGGAGGTATTCAGGCTACCGGGAATTACCCAGGAAAAGCGAGAAGCATTGATGAGATGCGAAGGGATCTGGAAAAAGTACTGACTTTATTACCTGGCAAACATCGACTTAATCTACATGCTTTATACGGTGATTTTGGTGGAGAAAAGATTGATCGTAACCAGATAACGAGCAAGCATTTTCAAAGCTGGATTGATTGGTGCAAGAAACAGGGGATCGGTATGGATTTTAATTCATCATTCTTCTCACATCCAAAAGCAGAATCAGGTTTTACACTATCCTCAAAAGATGAAAACATTCGTTTATTTTGGGTAGAGCATCTTAAAAGATGCAGAGCTATATCAGCCGATATTGGTAGGCAACTAGGCTCCCCATGCGTGCACAATACCTGGATACCTGATGGCAGTAAAGACACCCCGATCGACAGAAACGGGCATCGTGTAATCCTAAGAAAATCATTGGATGAGGGTATGGCAATTGATTATTCTAAAGAGCACATGAAGGATGCTGTTGAGAGTAAACTCTTTGGAATTGGAGCTGAATCCATGACTGTTGGTTCTCACGATTTTTATCTAGGTTATGCTATTAGTCAAAATATAATGATCTGTTTAGACAATGGGCACTTTCATCCAACCGAACAAGTGGGTGATAAAATATCTTCCTGTCTGTTGTTTCTGGATGAAGTTCTTTTACACGTAACCCGACCAATAAGATGGGACTCAGATCACGTTGTAACCTTAAATGATGACATTCAGCTGATTGCAGCAGAGATAGTCAGAAACAATTTTCTCGACAGAGTGAAAATTGGTTTAGATTTCTTTGATGCATCAATTAATCGCGTTGGAGCATACGTTATTGGAACCAGGGCGGCAAAAAAAGCTTTTATGATAGCTATGCTGGAACCGACTAGCCACTTGAAGGAAATGGAAGAAGGAGGCCAGAACTTCGAGAGGCTGGCTATGTTGGAAGAACTCAAAACAAAACCATTTGGCTCAGTATGGGATTACTATTGCCTTATCAACAATGTTGCAATAGGGGAAGATTATATCCAAGAAATACAGGATTACGAAAAAGAAGTGCTTTCAAAAAGATAGATATGATTAAAGAAACTGACGACATTCAGGAAAAGCTGGATGAACTTATTAAGATCTCCAGATTTTACGGAAAGAATGATGAATATGTCATTGCGGGAGGAGGAAATACATCTTTTAAAACTGAAGATAAAATCTGGATAAAGGCAAGCGGAACTTCGCTTGCTAAAATAGATAAGGATGATTTTGTGTGCTTGTATCGTTCTGAGCTTAGAAAAATCTCCACAAAAATATACAGCAAGAATTCAAGGATCCGCGAAGCTCGTGTAAAGGAGGATTTGCAAAAGGCTATTCTATCAGAAAATGGGAAGCGACCATCTGTGGAAACCTCTCTTCATGAAATCATTGAATTTAAATACATTGTTCACACCCACCCAACACTTGTCAATGCACTAATGTGTTCGCGTAAATCCAAGAGGTTAACAAGGAAGTTATTTGGCAAACATGCCTTGTTTGTTGAATATACAGATCCGGGCTATGTATTATTTAAAAAGGTTGAAAGTGAGATAGTCAACTACCGGGAAAGATTCAGTTTTGAACCTAAAATTATTTTTCTCCAAAATCATGGGGTTTTTGTGTGTGGCGATTCTACTGATGAAATTAGAACACAATACGAGGAAATCAAGAAAATCCTTGTTGAGAATATTGACAAAGAATTACCAACAAACACTGGCCAATTATCTGAGGCATATGCAAAAAGACTCAGTAATAGCATTGCTAAGCAACTAGGAATTGATCCTGATAATGTAGAGTATAGGATAAATGGTTTGAATCAATATTTTACAACATCCAGCGACATTTTTGAGATGGTAAATAAGCCGTTTACTCCTGATGATATTGTCTACTGCAAATCGAATTACCTTTATTCCACATCAGGATTAGATGATTTGGGAACTGATGTGACTAAGTTTTCTGATCGCTATGGTTACCTTCCGAAAATTATTGCGCTTGAAGGAAAGGGCATTGTAGCTATTGAAACTGGGGAACAGGATGTTAGAACTGTTATGGATGTTTTCGAAAATATGATGAAAGTGAGCTATTTCTCTCAGTGCTTTGGGGGTCCACAATTTATGAATCCTGAGCAGATTGAGTTTATTGATAATTGGGAGGTTGAAAATTATC
Source organism: uncultured Porphyromonadaceae bacterium (assembly GCA_964446195.1). Lineage (GTDB taxonomy): Bacteria > Bacteroidota > Bacteroidia > Bacteroidales > UBA12481 > JAUVKA01. The sequence continues at coordinate 10,217 of CAYUNU010000068.1, forward strand.
GGAGAACTGTGACAAGTGACAAGTGACAAGATAAAAGTGACGGGTGATCTTTTTTTTACGAATTTCAAATGACTGAATAATTATGAGAATTTATCTATTAATCTTTATTGCAATACTTTTTTCGGCCAGTGGAAAATCACAGGAAACAATTTTTCCCGGTGCAGATGAAAAAACTCCATCCAGAGCTCAATTTTTTAGCTGGATAAATAACACCAATGAGGGGGCTACTGAAGAGCAGACCATGATAAATCTGGATTTCTTTGGATGGTTGAAAAGCGAGTATGGAATGCAGTTGGATATTTACGCCTTTGATGCAGGTGCAATTGATGGAAAAAGGTTTTATGGGAGCATTTATTCCGATCGCTTTAAAAGTCAATTTCCAGATGGTTTTGACCCGATATATGAGAAAGCTAAATCTCTAGGCATTAGGCTTGGCGTATGGGGTGGACCGGACGGTTTTGGAGACACACCTGAAGAAGAGAAAGCAAGAACAGATCAAATGGTGAAGTTATGCAAGGACTATGAATTTGCATTGTTCAAATTTGATGCAGTTTGTGGTCCCTTAAGACCTGAAAAAGAGGATGCTTTCATTAATATGATGATTAAATGCAGGGAATACAGCCCTGATCTTATTCTTTTGAACCATCGTTTGGGATTGACAAAAGGAAAGCCCTACGCTACTACATTTCTTTGGGGTGGAGCGGAAACATACATCGATGTATTTATGACCAATAATGTAACGGCACCCCACAACAGGGCCGGAGCATTATCAAGGGGGCTTGTTCCTGATTTACAAAGACTAACTGAAGACCATGGAGTTTGCATTTCTTCATGCCTTGACTATTGGGACGATGATCTTGTTTTACAATCATTTAACCGAGGCCTTATTCTTTCTCCTGAGATATATGCCAATCCCTGGCTTTTGAGAGATGATGAGTTTCCTAAACTTGCCCGGATTTATAATCTTCATAAGAAGTATAGAGACATAATGGTTGAAGGAATGGTCCTTCCTGAATCCTACGGACCTTATCCTGTTTCTCGCGGCGATCAGTCCACCAGGATTTTAACATTGCGAAATCTCAGCTGGGAGCCAGTTTCTTATAAGGTAAAACTAGATGATGAAATAGGCCTTGCATCTGGCGGCAAAGTAACTTTGGTTCAGTTACATCCAAGCGAAAAAATACTTGGGACCTTTAAAAAGGGTGAAGAAATCAGCATTGATGTTCAACCTTTCCGTGCTTGTCTGCTTATAGCTACAACAAAAAACTATGATGAACCTGCTATTCTAGGAGCTGACTACGAACTCATTAAGGATGTTGCAGGGCAGCCTATAGAGATTGAAGTGCTGGGTATGCCTGGAAGCAGTTCTATCATCAAACTATCAAACCATAAAAAATATAAGTCAGCCCTTCTTTCTGGCCAGAATCAACCAGAATTACTTAGAGGGAATTCAATTAAAGTGGAATTCCCCGGGAACTCATTAAGTAATAGTTTCCACCGTAAGATTGCTGATTTAAATGAGACATCCATACCTGATGATGTTGAAGCCCTATATGAAGCTACAGTTTTTTCAGCCGACAACAATGCTCTTGAGGTTCGCTCGATAAAGCGTTCCGGAGAATCTGCTATTCCTGAGGTAAAAGCCGCTCAGGATGCCTACTTCAATCAGGATGCTTTTAAAGAGCGTGGAATTTGGGACAAGAACCTTTTTGACGGAGATCTTAACACTGGGTTCTGGCCTTCCGAAAAGTATAAGAGAGATCAGAAAATTGAAGGAGGATGCCTTCGCCTCGACCTGGGTGAAGTTCAATATGTAGATCAACTTTTATTAACAGTACCAAATGAGTTTGCGCTTCAACCATTTCTTGTTGGAGAAGGTAACTATGTTGAAATATCTACTGATCTAAAAAATTGGGAAAGGTTGACCTTTTTGGCAGGCAAAAAGATGACCATTGATATAGGAAAGAGTGTTCGTTATCTAAGGTTTAAAGATTTCCCACAGCAAATAACTGAGATAGAAGGAATTGCTTACAACAAA
>CAYUNU010000069.1:0-12219 GCA_964446195.1 uncultured Porphyromonadaceae bacterium
CTTGTTGGAAAAGAGTTTTCCGTGCCCGGGATCCATCTGATTCTCGGTGAAAAGGTATGGGTGAATATTGAAGGTGTATATGTTGCACCGCCATTTACTCTGGTAATCCCCCATGGAGTAATCTGAGTACCCGTTGTAATAGCTTTCTCTGTGCCAGGGTTAACCAACGTGATAAGTTTATCTTCAATAACAGATTGTACCGAAGGATCATTTTCCAACTTTTTCAACTGGCCGGGTGGTAGCAGTACCGAAAAGCCTTTTAAAGCAGTTCCGTAAACCAGACCAAGTTCACCATCATCAATCCCAGCGCGCCTCATAATTTTGGCACTCGAAGATTTCACAGCAGCTTGCCTTCTTTCATAACCTTCCATTTGGGAAAGTTCAAGGTCTAAATCAGAATCATTTAGAATTACAATGTAACTTGTTTTAGAAGAATTTCCCGACTTTAGATCCATTTCTTCCGGAGAATCAACTTTGACCTCAGCTTTTTCACAGGCATGGAACAGGCCAAGCGAGACCATAATAATCAGCATTTTAAACAATAATTTTTTCATAGTAAAGAGTTTATTTGTGAGTTTTTCTAGCAATAGTAAAAATAAAAGATAATTTCTCATTTTAAAATTTTTATTAAACTAAAATATACAATTCCACCCAATACACTGATCTACAGGCAATCAGCAAGACCAATCAGAATACACTGGGTGGTAAAACCATTTTTTTCCATAATACATGCAGTTTTACCCCACAATTAGTGTATATTTCACACTTAATGCAAGTTCAAGGTAAAAAAAATGTCAACAAACTTCACTAGCAATTTTAAAACAACATCTTTCTTCAATAAAATAAGGAGATTCTATTATTTTATTTCAGTTACGCTTTCTCTATTCATGAGTCTTACAATGGATTGCTTTTCTCAGGATATGCTCAACCTGGCTATGAAAGCGACTGTTTCAACATCCTTTGTGTCCCCATGGGAAAGGCTGGAAGCCGTTAAAGATGGCAACGAACCGGAAAGCTCCTCGGATAAATCAAGAGGGGCATATGGTAATTGGAATGGAGAAAGTGAATTTGACTCCTACAATTGGGTTCAATATGATTGGGAACAGGCTCATCAATTAAGCACAACAGAGATATATTGGTGGAATGATGGACAGGGAATAGCCCAACCCACGGACGCATATATTGAATATTGGAACGGTAGCTCCTGGATCAAAGCGGGTAAAATAGGTATATCCATGAACGAATATAATCCCCTCAATCTGGGAATCTGGGCTAATAAGCTTAGAGTGACAATGAAAAGTCTTAAGGCCACGGGGATCCTCGAATGGAAAGTTATTGGCATTGAAAGTGATCCCTGTGATCCAACAATATTAATTTCTTACGTCCAGGTTAATCGGGGAGGAATGATCCTAAAAAATTCTGCACTCGTTGCAGAAGGTGATACAGTTTTATTCGACTTAGCTCCAGAAGATGGCTCCTGGAATTGGTCAGGTCCAGATGGCTTCACCGCATCCGAACGGCAATTATTCCTTCCATCCCTCAAAAGCAGTCAATCAGGAGTATATACTGCAACATTCATGAATGCCTGCGGAGCCTTTTCCTCACAAGTTTTTCACCTCACTGTTTCGAAATCCGAACCAGGAGAAGAATACTTCTGGCCCGAATATTCTCCAACCCTGAATTACAACTTCAGAGATGAATACCCAAATATTACTCAACCCAAACAGGATCTTAATGATTGTCCTGAGGTGATTGGGTCTCAATCTTTAGCTTGGTGGACCTTTCGATGGGGGCCCAATGCAAATTCCTTGGTAAGCTCAGCTGCAATAACACCAATGCTGGAGCGCATGAATAAAGATTTTGCCTATTTCCGCGATTCAATGGGCTGGCCTCCTGATAAAAGAGCCAGAAATGGATACCGTAGCGCTATTTATCTTTATGGATCGGGCTTATGCACCGATAATGCCTCAAACACTGATTTAGGGGGCTGGCAGAGCACTATTTTTTATCAGGGCGAATCATGGCCAATGGTACTGATTTCCTACTACCCTGTTTATTGCTATGATCCAAGCTGCAATTACAATGACATTGAATATCAGACATCTGCGGTAATCCATGAAGGAATTCACTCTATTCTGGCAGGTCTGCCTGGTTGCAGAAACGCAGCCTGGTTTCATGAAGGAGGCAATACCTGGCTGCAACAGGAAGCAGACTCCCGCCGTTCAGGCAATTATAGTAAGATGGGGTACCTAAACGCAGCATCGTATATCGCACCCTTCATGCCAATAGAATGCTATAGCGGCTGGCTACAGGATGGAAGCTTTGGAGGTCCATCAGCAGAGGGAGTAAACAGATATCAGGGTAATCAACAATTGTGTACCTGGAGGAATTTGTTAGGAGGTAACCAGTACGGAAATACTTTTCCCGTTTTCCTCGGACAATCCCTGGGCGTAGGGAGCATACCATGGATCTGGAGATATTGCCCATCTAGAGTACTTGAAGGAATGGCCGACTCATTAGGAGATTCGCAAACCCGTAGGCTAATTACAGAATACCGTGCCAAACAAACCTTACTGGATATGGGCAAATGGACGGGAGCTTTAAAACAATTATTGGATGACAATTTTAAGAAGACAATAAAAGCAGAAAGGCAACCATCCTGGCTTAATCCCGAAATATGGATCGCAAGCCCATATGTAAATACCAACAATAACGGAAAGGGTTTGCTAACTCCCGAATACCGAACCACACCGGGTTGGTCGGGTGCTAATCAAATACCTTTACTCATTGAAGGAGATGAGGTATTAATAGATTTTCAACCAATAGGTTCAAATATGAGCTGCCTGCTTTGCTATCGGACCAAAGAAGGCGAGACAGTTTACAGCCAGCCGGTGACAGGTGGGGAATGCAGACTTGAACTTAAGAAGATGCCGGCAAATAATGTAGTCTTTGCGGTAATTTGCAACACAGATTATGAATACTTAGGAGAAGAAACAAGAACTGCCCACCATGATTACCGGCTGCAACTTCTAAATGGTGTAGTGAGGCCTGCAAACATATACATTGAGTGGTACGACTGGACGAAAGATCTTGTCGATATTAGCAGTTCAGATAATAAGCTGGTCAAAAAAGACTATAGCGTTACTGCATACCCAAACCCAAGCAATAATAAACTAAATCTCGAACTTGGTGAATGGGGTGAATGGCAAATATCAATTCACGACCAGTCAGGCCGAAGCATCCTTAATAAACAGTGTAAAGGAACCCAATGCCAAATAAATACAGAAAAGCTGACGAATGGAATTTATTATCTAAGTATAAAGGGATCTGGCAAGGTAGCTCAGACGAAGTTTATTAAACAATAAAGAAAAAGTTGGAAGTAAGCGGCAAGGCAGGAACCAGTAACCAGTAGCCCGCAATCAGTAACCCGTAACCCGAAACCTAAAGCGCAGCTTTATTCAGATCAATACGATAACCAAAACTCGCTCCTAGCCTGTTAAATCCCCAGTCATTAAATTCAGTCGAAACCATAGAATCAGCTCCCTCTAAATTAGAGTTGAAATAAGCTCCCCAGCCAATACCCGCCTCCATAAAAAGATGCCCTAGCCCCAGCCCGCAGAAAAAACCAGGACCACCACCAGCCAATTCTGTTTTGAAAAATTTATATTTTATACCCAGGTAAGGATCAAATCCTTTAGTATCGAAGGTTTTCTTTACCGGATTGAGAGCAAGAATAATTTCTCCACCAACATGCCCACTGAAAACATTTTCACCCTCTAAATCTTCATACTTCTGACCAACATTTAAGCGCATCCCTACCCATACCGTTCGGTTGATGGGAGAATTATTGCCAAAGTTGGGAAAATACTCACACCCTACGTCAATATCAAATAGAGCATCATAAGCCCCCACAATGCTTGCTCCGATAGTCATCTTGATGGGAGAATAATGCTCAAGCTGCCCCTTATAGATAATGTTATTCATGATGTCTTGTCCAGGCATCACATCCTTAATAAGTGCAATACTGGCGTCAAAATCAACTTCAGTAATCGTTAATAGTCCAACCCGATCTACCCCTTCAATTTTCTTTTTACCAGTTATTGAGGATACGGTTTCAGTTGGAAGAGTAATTAAAAATGAATGCCCCCTAACTATTTCATCATCTGAACCTCCACCAACAACAGCCAGCTGAGTACCATCTGGCGACTGACGTATATCCATGATTGACAAGTCCTTCCACTGCTCCTTTTCCTTTACCTTTTTTAACTCAATAACAGTCCCTTCAAAATTTTTTGTTTTGATCTTACCGGCAAAAAAATCCGCCACGTATTGCGATGCCTTCTCCAATGCCATCTGAGAAGCTTTCCCCGTAATGGTATTTTTAAAATCTGTTGCCCCTCCATTGAGAGTTATACCACCTAGCACTCCACTCTCCAGACTAACCTGACTTTTTCCTTCGGCCTGAGCCATTTCGCTGCAAATGAAAATAACCTCGCCGGTGCTAACGTCTATAACCCTCAAGGTGTACTTCACAAGAGCAACTAACTCCTGAACTTTGAGATCCGACATAAGGTTTTTCGTAACAATAGCAGCTTGCCCCCCTGTAGCAGCCGTAACAATCCCTTTTAATGGGACACCGGTCGACTTAACCACAACATCAGGAGGAAATGCTGATCCTACAACAAGATAATCAACACCGGTGGTCTTGCTTTCTGCACCATCCTTCTTAAGACCTAACTCAAACTGCTGAAGATCGAAAGTCTCTCTATCAAGAATCCTAAACCTATCCAGCTTAAACAATTCTTCCGATAGCAAATCACTCATGTATAAGCCTAACTGCCCACCATGCCCACCAACAATATTCATGGGAGGTATAACAATAAACTTTTTGATCATTGCATCGTCAACTTCAGATTCGCTGATTACATAAACCTTCATCCCTACTGACAATTTATCAAAGGACTCAGGAGGATACGCCTCACCAACAGAATAGGCTTCTGCCACCTCTGTTAATGTAATATTTGAGATCATCTCGTCTTTTTTCTGAATCTTCTCCCCAGTTACAGGATGAAAAATCACCTCACCTGGCTTAACAACCTTAATTAGATCACCTTTACTAACCCGACTGGAAGTTAGGTCGAGAGTAACCTTTCCATCATTTAATGAGATAATATATCCCTGAATATCTGCCTCTTGGCAGTAGGAAGAATTTGGCAATAGAACTATAGTCATGAACATGGCTATAAAAAATTTACCGAAGGGGCGTTTCATAGAAGTCTAGGTTTAGTTTATCAAACCTAAAAGTGCGAAATATTTTATATTTATTCTAATTCAAAGTATAAATCCTGATTATACCTTGGCGAACAAATGCAATAAAAAATAAGATCAGCACGCGCTCTGGCAATAGATACGGACGGATCTACTCCCTTATTCCAACTTTCTATAATATGACATCTCTCCTGACTTGGAAATTTCCCGGATTCATCAAAATGAACTATTTGTGCTTGCATAATAATATCCTCAAAAAGCATGACCCTAATAGTGTATATACCTTAAACTCATCAAAGGTAACCCCTGATCTTCAAGTATTTATAAAATGTTTTCAATCTGGGGATTTCTAAACAAACTACTTGGTCAGGGAATAATTTTGCCGTAACTTATCATTCCGATCAACACCAAACAGACAATCGGTTATTTTATTTATTAACTAATTAAGGAGGAAAAATTATGCCAAATCCAGGGCAAGAATTATCTAGCATTGATTTTGAATCGATGATAGGTGGTCCATTAGTAGCAGTTATACATGCACAAGCTCAAGCCGCAATGTCAACTGTGAATTTCATTAAAGAGGTTGGTTTTAAAAAATCAACTACTGAGGAAGATGCAGGAGGGGATACTTCAACAGAAGAACCAATCTATGTTACTTTTAAGTATCCTAAAGAATTAAGCCCCTACCAGCCGGCGGTTCAAGCAGATGCAACTGCTGTTCCACCGATAGTAGCATCACCTGCCGTTCCGGCGGTGTACGAGACTCAGGAACTAAAAGTTCCTATTTTGACAATATTACCAATTCCGTTCATCAGAATTGATGAAACGACAGTTGATTTTAATGCCAAAATTAATTCTGTTGAGTATCGCAAAACCAATACCAATCTAAAAGTGGCTGCCTCTCTTGAAGCAAAAGCAGGTTGGTTGTGGGGATCAGCAAAACTCAAAGTTTCAACATCTTATCAGCGAACCACACAACAGGGCAGTACTGTTAACAGAACATACTCCCTTGCTATTCACGTTAAAGCTGTTCAAGATGAGATGCCTGCCGGGATGGAGAAAATGCTAGGAATACTTGAGGGAGCAATCAGTTCGGTTCCAGTTGCAAGTGCCTGATACTATTAAAAAATGAAAACAATTTCATGAAGAGATAAATAAACTATCTGCTTAAAACAGATAGTTTATTTATTTCTTAAATCATTTTAAATATCATATTATGACTTACCTCGGAGATTACTTAGGCCAACTCATGTCTGAAGTCACGAAGGCCAGAATGAACGCAGATATTGAGGCAGTAAGAATAGCGGAAATATATGCAGAACATCCATTGCTGAAAAATATGCCAATCCCTAGATTTCGCCTACCTACAGTTGAGATTGATCTACCCGTACTTGTAGATAAAATAACCGGAACAGAACCAGGTGAATCACCAAAACTAAATCCTGATATAAAGGATTTGAAACTAGCCTTTACAAAGTCAATGACTGTTGTTATTAAAGAGCTTAAAATCAAACTTACACGAGAACAAATAAAAAAAATTACACTAATCATAAATAAAGATATAGAAGACAATTACAAGCCAGATGAAACTAGTTTTAATGCAAGGGCCCTTGCAGATCGTTTGACTGAAATCACAACAAAATCAACTCGGGAAATTGGAGGAATTCGTGATACTGCAATAATATCAGGCTTTAAAACAAAACTTGAATCATTAAGCCGAAAACAGTTTCTGAGTATCAAATTATTCCCACCCAGACTAAAGGTATTAGTAACATCTTCAGAGATCAGAGAGGTAGGGTCAAAAGAAAACCTGACTATCTTCAAGCTAAAGATAAGTGAAGAAGCATACGAATGGACTAGCATAGAAACAGAAGATGGAACCAAACAAAAACTTGTAATAGAGTAACTGCCATGCTACGTATAGTAAACTATGAAGAAATCCGGAACAAGCTGAATCAAATATCAGGTTTAGTGGATTTATATGATAAAAAAGACTCCAATTTCCCAGAGAAAACAAAAAACTGGTTGAAGCAAACTGAGAAAATACTCGATAATAATAAATTGATTATTGCAGGCAGGATTGGAGCAATCAGAGCCTCCCTTATCTCAGCTGAACAAGGAGCATACTCTGCCAACATAAGCTTCACTGGCTCACCTAGTCGTAAGAAGATTGTAAATGCGACAGCAAGCCTAGCTCTGCAGCAGGCTGGGGAAATTATCTCAATCTTCTTTCAGGCTGACCATGAGAGGTTTAGTGAAGCTGAAAAGCACATCAGGCAATTAGTAAGCTTTATTCAGGCTAACGGTGCGATGAATGAATTTAAAGGCAAAACAATGGATACAGAGACTCTAAAAAGCATGTGGCAGCTTATAAAAACAAACCCCAACCTTGCGCAGGGAGCCGTAAATGCTGAAAGCTTGGTTGGACTATATGATTCCTTGGTGATATTAAATAGAGAGTTCGAAGCAAGTTTATAGAATTTGACTAAATTAGATTATCGTTATTCAGATACTCCATCATGAAACACAATACCCACATTTACATCGCAGCTAAAGCCATCGAATTCATCTATGAGGGACTTAGTAATCTGCATTATAAAGACAGTAATAAAAAAGCTGCGCCTAAAACTATAGCCTCCTACCGAAGTCAGGCAAAAATCCTTCAGCGCATGCTTCTACATTATCAAGAAGCTATATGTGAAGCTTCTTGGGCTCCTGATGATATCATTTGTGATAAAGCCCAATATCACACATTCAAACTTTTCACAGATAAAGATTTTCCAAACAGCAAAAAATTCGCAAAGGCAATTTACGAGGATAATTATTATAGAGCATCAGGAGGTGGCGGACTTCCTTTTAAGATTGACCATCTGGCAAGGGTAATTGCTGATATGAATAAACTACGAAAATATAACGACAGGTTTACTATGAAGCAAATCATGTACCAATTCATGTTGATTTCTCATTATGTCGTTGATGCCCATGTACCAATGCATTGTGATCTACGTGATGATCCTCCATCAGCAAACGACACAAGCAAACCTACTAACGGTCAGTACTTTTCAGACACTCTTCATGGCAAAATTGAAAAGCTATGGGAGGATGCTGTTAATCCTATTGCCTTAATTGAAGGGATTATTAAGAAGAAACGAATTGATGATGATAAACCAACAACAGCCTTGTCCTCTCAAATTGTTTTTGATGTAACTAATGCCGGTCATTGTAAAGAGATTAAGCCATATGTGATCCCCAGAGACGACCTCATGGATTACATGATTAATCTCTGTATTGAGACCAAAGAAATGTCACTTGAATTATTCCCGATTGACAATCCAACAAACTACGATGAAGATAAACTCAAGGCCTTAACAAGAGTAATTTTCGCTGAGGCTATATCAAGCTTGATAACAATCTGGATCTGGATCTGGAGGAACTAATCCCTTAATCGTATCATATTTAGTCCAGGCCTAATCGTAATTTTATTTCAGAGCTAAAAAATGTTCTTTTATCGAAAGGATGAGCTTCCGTACTGAAAACATGATGATCGAAACCAAAATCTTCATCATCACTGAATAAGAGATAGAAATACTTCATAGTTTCGGCAAAGAAATAGGTGGCCAAATAATCCCTTTTCTCCATAGTTTGAACATCCTCAATGGCAGAAAAGGCAACATCATTCTTGCAGTACTTAACTATATCCTGATAAAATTTCACTCCCATATTGTAGTACTTTCTATCCCCTGTAATCCTATATAGATAATAAGCTGATTCGATAATCTCAGGATTTAGGTCATACACAGCATAATTTGGAACATGCTTTTCGTAATCGTAAATCATTGGTTCAAGACCGTATTTGTTCCACAGCCACTCCCATGTATTTTGTAGCTCTTTTGCTCTTTTAACATCTCCTGATACAGCAAGAATAGCTGGGAAAAAGGCATCGTAAAGAGTTACAACTGAGCTTGTTTTCTCTCCTGAATTCATATCAACCCGTCCATACCACAGCAAAGAATCTTTTATCTCAGGGATACGCTTATTAATAGCATCTATACTTATATCCCACATCTTTTTAATTTCTACATCCTTGAAAAGCATCCAGGTTTTGTACATATACTCATAATACGAGTCAATACCGGCGCAAATATGACTGTTTGTATTAGTCCATTCGCCTGTTTCAACATTAATACTCTCACCAACCAAGTCGATCTTCGACCTTCTATCAAACACCGCCTTTGTAGCTCTCTTAGCTGCCTGGTAAAAAACCGGATTCTTTGTGTAATAACTCAAAACACCCATTTCCATAGTATAAGATCCAGCCTCTGCCACATTAACTTCCTCACCCTTAACTTCACCTGTCTTCAGGTTAACCCAATAATAAGGAATACCTGTAGGTGAATTAAATGCCGGCAACATACGTTTGCCAAAATCCTCAGCCTTAGCCAGAATTTCTTCTCTGCCTGAATACTGATACATAGCTAGCAAACCGCCAAGCACTCTGATATTTACTTCGAAAATCTTAACATCAATATTTTTATCAAAATCAATCTCATTGATCACATATTCTTCAATCTCCTTTGCCTCCTTCTCTAATCCCATCACTTTAAGAGTACTATAGGCATCAATAGGAGAAATATACAGAGGCTCGTCGTACCAATTTTTAGATGATTTAGACAATGGTAATAGCACATCACTTCCCCATGCATACTTTTTATAAGCTTCCCATGACCGTTGTGTTTCTTTTTTAACAAGGTAAGCTAGATCCATCCCTGATAAAGACAGGTTTATTGGCCAGTCGTCGGTGCGAAATGAAGACGCCGGCAATCCTTCCTTGTTAAACAGATTAGGCTCATCAGTATTATGAAAAGCAAATCTCACAGCAAGGGGTTCGGGCACAAAAACCGAGTTAACAATAACCTTATTCCCCTTGATCACAGCTTCTGCAGAGTAGAACTTACGATCCGAACCCGCAATTTCGAAATGAGTGACCGGCTTGCCAACACTCATTAATCCACCGCCAGTATGATCAAAACTAACAATAGCTTTGTCTCCTTTAAACTCAACAGACTTAAATAAAGGCCCTGAGTAGACAAGCTTACTCTGTCCGTAGTCCTTGGCCATAGCCCATAGAGCCAGTCGCCGTCCAACTTCAACCTTATTTGTAGGATGTATATTCCTGGGGTTTCCAATATCCATAGTCACTGCCATACCTGTGTTTGGCACCCTCAGCGTTTTTCGCTGTGCATCTCTTAAAAAAGCCCCCATATCATAATCACTATAGATATAAGGTGCAATTTGAACAAAGTAGAAAGGAAAATCGCCCTGTCCCCATTCGTCACGCCAGTTGGCTATTAGCATCTCCATTATATCATCATAAATATCCGGTCTGGGCCTGTTGGATTCACCCTGATACCATATTGCTCCTTTTATTCCAAAAGGGATCAGAGGCTTAAGCATCCCGTTATACAAACTTGAAGGAGAGCGGTGATTTCTGGGTAGTGCACCCGGACTGGCGTTTCTTATATCTCTTTCATAAGTTCCTAAGTAGTATTGCCCGTTAGCACTCGAGGCTAAAACTTGCTTATTAATCCAGGCCTCGGCAGATGAACCACCCCAACTAACATGGATAAGACCTATGGGTATCTGGAGATTACGATACAGTTCTTTCCCAAAGTAATAAGCTACAGCACTGAAAGTTTTTGCTGTAGTTGAATCACACTCAACCCATTTGCCATAAACATGCTTGTTAGGGGTATCAGAATTCTCTCTTGCTACATAAAAAAGCCTGATATCCGGTTCATTAGCATACTTCAACTCCTCCTGCCATTTCTCCGACTGAGTTAAGGCCCACTGCATATTTGATTGACCACTGCAAATCCACACTTCACCAATCATTACATTCTCGATAGTGTGCTCATTTATTCCCAGCGTGTATGGTCCACCTGCCACGGGTGTTGAAACTTTAGTTGTCCATTTTCCATCTTTATCAGTAATAACTGACACTTTTTGGTCAGTCCAACCTGGCTTGATAACTACCTTGGTTCCGGGTTCTGCCCATCCCCATACTGGCGCTTCAAACTGCTGCTGTAGAACCATATTATTCTTGAAAAGTGATGGCAACTCAACCTGCGCATGCGCAACAATAGTGGCCAAGCTCAAGCATAAAATCAGGATAATAGAAAGACGAGAATTTTTCATTGTTTACATAGGTTTAGTCAGAACCTCAAATATACCGTTTTTTATCGCCTTATGTAACAATATCATTATATGAAGTATTTTAGGGTGTAATTAAAATTACCAGCATTTTTTTCTTTTTTTATGCTAATTTTGAGTGTCCTCCTGAAATTATTTTCTCAATACTATGAAATACACCAAGATCTGGTTAGTTGCCATGTCGTTTTTGCTTGTAGGCTTGGTTTCATGTGAGAAGGACCCCTTCCAGGATGACCCATCAGAAATTGAAGCTGACCCAATGGGGACTCTTCATGTTGTTTTTAAGATTAGCCATCCCTGGCTACCTGTCAAAAAAATTGTTAGAACAGATTTACACATTGGAATAGACGGAGTAGAAATTTACAAAGGCAATTACATACAATCTGCCAATGTAACTGATTTCCAAGACGAATACTTCTTCTATCTTCCCCCCGGGACCTATTATTGGATGGCCGGAATAGCGTGTACCTGCGAAGGAGATTCATGCTCTGCAGGAGGATTCCCTGGAAACCAATGGGGAGCTAAATATACGATGGACCGCTTCACTGTATATGAAGATAAGGTTACAACGGCAATTCCAACTTTCCAATGACGAGGAGCCTGCTTATATTGCTCCTTTCAGGCTTTCTAATCTTGGGATGTGAATCTGATATTGTGGTTTTTCAGGAAGAGGTAACTACCCCTGTGGTTTATTGCCTTCTGGATCAGGATCAAGCTATTCAAAGCCTGAGGTTATCTCGT
>CAYUNU010000070.1:0-12213 GCA_964446195.1 uncultured Porphyromonadaceae bacterium
CAGCGATGACACTGAACCAGATTCATTCTCCTCAGACAGTTGAATATGCATTAAACCTCTTATTTGATGCTGAAGAAGAGTGGGGTCTTAGAAACCAGATAATCCCATCACTCCGGGGATTTAACTTAGTTGAAGAAAAAGACAGGTTATGGGAGTTATTTATGGATCCTTTGAGTGAACGATACAAGGGAAATATTGCAAGTTTGTTAGTGTATTCTGATACCTCAAAAGCCTATTATGCATATTTGGATTTGTTTCATGGGGGTGATGGATACATGAGAATGCAGTCAATGTGTAACTTAGCTATGCTACGACCGCATGAATCAAGCTATTGGTATGTTGAGGGCATAAAAGGAAAAGATTGGTGGACTGCTTGCACGGCTATGGATAGTTTAATTAGTCTCAGAAATATTGATCCAGTGCTTTTAATAGATTTATTTAATCAACCTGACGTAAGCGAAGAGACTCGTTGGAGGGTAACTCACATATTTAGCAAGCAAGTTATTCCCGAGTCGCTCAGATTCCTTAAAATGGCCAGTAAAGACCCCTCTTGGTTGGTTAGTATCGAGGCAAGGTGTGCACTGTGACCTCTTGCCTGTCAAGCTATTCTGCAAGCTTTTGGTTGTTTTTAATTGTTTTGTTAATGTGCTGATTTTTAGCCACTAATTCGTTTTGTTTTTATTTCTTTTTATTTGTTTTTGATACGTAATTGTATCAAATATTGTATCAAGTTTTGGGTTTTAAGATCAGTTCCTGATCCATCCTCCAGAATCATCAGATTTAACATCCTTTATGACTCCAATGACCGATCGGTCATTGGAGAATTAATCTTTTTTTCGTAACTTTTTTCCTGGAAACCAGAACCATTAAAAAGGAGATTATCATGCCTATCTCAAATAGCCGAATTCAGAATTCTTCTATCTGTCTTTGGCCATAACCTCAAAAGAAGAAGCCGCACCCCCCCTTCCACCTGGTGGGCACAGCTATAGTCGTTTTCGATATAATGGTGGAAATCAAAAACATTTAAGCTTTACAAAAATGAAAAATATTATTAAGAAAATCGTTTCTTTTACAGTTGTTCTTACTGTTTTATTAGGAATTCAGTCGTTTATGAATCCTGTTCCGGAGCCTATTCCGATGGCTCAATCTTCTATTGTGTATATTACTAATTGTCCTACTGCATATGCAATGTATGTTAATATTGTTGGGACAGATGATGCTCCGCCGTTGGGGATGAGTATGGAAGACGATTTAATTGAGTTTTCAATAAGTGGAACTGAAACGTTCATCTCTGACCATGATATCAAGTATTATTGTGATGAAGAAACTTATCCAACGGCATATGTTTGGATAAAATTTACTTCATCAAGTAGTTATTCTTATGTCGGAGCCATGAACCCGTATATGGATGATTTAACGGAAGACGCTAGTGGTGCTAGATTGACCTCAATGTCTATAAGTTATTACGACTTTGATCAACCCAATAATCCTTAGTAGTAAAACTGAATAAAAGGTGACATATTTTTTGTAAATTATTAAACTCGATTATCTTACCTATGAAAAAGTTACTATACATCATTCTGCTCCTTACAGTTGTTTGTGGTTGTGAGAAGGATCAACCGCCAACTTGCGTAATAACATCCCATCAAAAAGGTTCAGAAATTATTTTGGGCAGAATAGTGACTATTTCTGTTACTGCGACTGATCCAGATGGGTCAATTCAAAAAGTAAGGTTTTATGTTGATAATATCCTGATAGTTGCCGTTGAAGATTATCCGTTTGATTTTATATGGGAAGTTGACAACGTAGATTTAGGTAAACACGTAATTCGTGCTGTTGCGGTTGATGATGAAAATCTTGAAGGTGAAACAAGTATAGAAATTGAGATTATTGAGGTTTTTATTGATGAAGAAAACCCGGTAGTTGAAATACTCACACCAATTGAGGATTCAACGGTTAGCGAAACAATAAATATTGTTGCCAAAGCAATGGATAATGTAGGAGTGGAGTACGTTGATTTTATGATCAAAGAAGAAGATTGGATTGTATTTGAAAAAGATTCCACTCCTGCATTTTTTGAATATTCTGCAAGCTTAAATACCGAAAACTATCCAGATGGAGTGACACCTCTGTTAATAGCTGCTTATGATGCAGCAGGGAATTACGGAACGATTACAGTTAATATTTACATAAATAATTCAGGTGACACGGTAGCTCCTGTTGTGGAATTATTTGAACCAATAAATAATGACACAATCTCAGATTATATTGTTTTTAGAGCAAAGGTTACTGATAATATCGGGATTGAGCATGTTGATTTTAATATTCTTGATGGAATCTGGCGCCTGTTAGGAACTGACTATTATGCAATCAGAGATAATGAATATGCAATTTTGTGGGATACAAGAAATACTCCCGATGGAAAGTATGGGATTGAGGCTGTAGGTTATGATGATGTAGGTAACAGAGGCTATGACAGGATTGGTATTACCATAGATAATAGTGGAAGTAGACCAGATGATGAAAGCTTTATTTATGAAGGCAGAAAATACCATTTCAAAACTATTGGTACACAAACTTGGATGCTTGATAACCTTGCATATTTGGAAAAGATAGGTTACACATCAATTGATCCACACCCTGCAGTAGGCTATTATGTCTATGGATATCGTGGGTCAAGCACAGAAACTGCCAGACATTTAGACAATTATGAAAAGTATGGCATTCTTTATAATTGGAATGCCGCTAAAACTTCTTGCCCACCAGGTTGGCATCTGCCAAGTGATGATGAGTGGAAAACCCTTGAAAAGCATCTGGGTATGAGCACTTCAGACGCAGAGGCAATTGGATGGCGCGATTCGGGTGAGGTTGGAAATAAGCTTAAATCAACCTCAGGGTGGATCAATGATGGTGATGGAGACAATAGCAGCGGATTTAAGGCAATACCTGGAGGCTTTTGGGGGAGAGATAAATATTACGATCTTGGCAACCAGGCTGTATTCTGGACATCCTCGCAAGATGGATATGGAAATTGCGTAGGACGCTCATTGACCAGCGAAAAAGATGGTGTTGCAAGGAATTATCTCCATCATGAGGAAGGTGCTTCAGTTCGTTGCTTAAAGGATGATTGATGCCAACATGTGAGGATAGTATTTTTGAAGTTATCCGTAAGATTTATTATATCCTTCTTCAGCAGGATATCCCCTTTTTGAAAATTAATAATCATATTTATGTCAAAACGACACATGAGATATCACATTTCCTAAGCTCGGATTCTTTATCTCCATCCAAAAAAATGTCTAAATCTTCTCATTTCTGCCATCAGGATTGTATCAAATAATGAATCAAGTTTTACAGCCAAAAAAACTGTAAGTCGCTCATTTTCAGCGTGGGATATACGGGATTCGAACCTGTGACCTCTTGCCTGTCAAGCTATTCTGCAAGCTTTTGGTTGTTTTTAATTGTTTTGTTAATGTGCTGATTTTTAGCCACTAATTCGTTTTGTTTTTATTTCTTTTTATTTGTTTTTGATACGTAATTGTATCAAATATTGTATCAAGTTTTGGGTTCCTAAAACCAGTCCTTGATACAAAAAGTCCACTTTGTAAGGATGAAACAAAAGCTGTCGTTTTCAGGATACAGAACAGTTGAATGAGAATTATTTTCCAACTGGCAAAAGAGGCGCAAATTTACACTTTAATTAGCTGACATCCAATAACCTTTTGGTCATTGGATATTAAAAGTAGCTGGTGTAATTTTAAATCGAAATTAAACTCAATATCTTTTCCCGACTTCATGACTAGTAAACTATTTAAATCAACCTGCAATTATAATTTCATAGTTTAATTTAATCTATGTAATTATCAAGCATTTTATGAATATTAAAGAGAAACACATATATTTGATAGCATCCACTCTGTTGTTGGGATTGGCATTTTTCTTTGCTTTCAAATCGAGGAATTCATATATCTCTTTATACAAAGTCAAAGAAGATATTATTCTTGAAAAAGAGAAAATCAATGACTTCAATGAGAGAACTAAGTTGAAGTTGTATATGGTTGATGTTCAATTAAAGCCTTTTCATTTGTTGAATCCAAGCAATGATTCAGTATTAATTAATTCACTAGTTAAATCGCCAAAATTAGTTTTAAGATTTTCCGATAAATTTTGTTCTCCATGCACAGAGGAATCGTTAAAATCTATAAATATAATAGGTGATGCAATTGGGTTTAACAATATTCTTATCATCTCAGACTTAGAGAATACAAGGCTACTGAATATTTTTATTGATGGCAATAATGTTTTATCACCATGCTTCTCATATCAAGGTAAATTGGACTTTGAAATTGAAAATATACCAGGCTACAAACGAGCTCCGTATTATTTCGTTTTAGACCAAAATCTTATGGTTAGCCTTCCGTTTTTTGCTAATGAGGACAATGAACTCAATACCATTTACATTGAAAGGATAATAAATATGTTTAATAAAATCAATAGTGGCTCCATGCAAACCAAAACTGAATTATAATGAAAAGAGGTGTATTCTTAATGATAATGGTTGTATCCATTTTACTTGGCACTTTATCGCATTCCTGTACTACAAGCAACAAACCTCAAGGGAATGGGACCAAGGTCATTAAAATTGATACCAAAGATCAAAATATCGGCAATCCTATTAAAATAAGTAAAGTAATCGCCCTTGAAACTAATAAAGATTGTTTAGTTGGGTCTATTTATAATATAGTCTTTTCGGATAATAGGATCATCATACTTGATCAAAGTCGAAGTAAGGCAATGTTTATTTTCGATGGGAACGGAATATTCCTTTTCAAAACAACAATAGGGAAGGGCCCTGGTGAGATTGCAAATCCAAGAGCTCTCAGTATTGATAAAGGGAACTCAACGATTCTTTTGTACGAGCGTATGGGCCAGAGGTTCTCGAGATTTGATTTGAATGGAAGTTTTATCGAATCTAATACCCTCGCTGCTAACTACAGAGGATTAAATATTACAAATTTTTTTCCCATAGGATATGACTCTTTGTTAATATTTCATGCTGACGTTTCAGATTACTCTAAGGATGAACCAAGAAGAACAGCTTGTTCTCTAGTGACAGAAAGACTATCAAAGGTCGAACAATTCGATTTGACATTGAATGGAAATAAGAATGATTATTACGTTTTAAATCCTGTAGCCAAAGACTCTGAACAATTATTATTTATCATACCCTGGAGTTATGACATTTATAACTTAAGTGGAGCTGACTATAGCATAAAATACACTGTTGATTTTGGCAATGCAGCTATACCTTTCAATATACGGGAAGAATTATCCGCAGTTGATCTACAAAAGCTTATGGTCGAGAAACAAAAGTTCGGTTGTTTGGTTGGTGTGATGTTGTATGAAAAAGACCTATTGGTTATTGATGCGGATCATGGGTCAGGTTCCAACGTTTTTATACATTCTTTAGAATCTGACCGGACAATAAATTTAGATAATTACATTCAGAAAGGGTTAATACCGAAATGCAGGGTCATGGGACTAACAGAAAATGGTACAATGTATGCAAGAGTTAAACCGGAGGACTTTATTTATTTCAGTCAACAAAATCAAGATTTTAGCGACCTTCAAATTACAATAAACAGTAATCCAATTCTAATTACCTTTCAAATTGATGATATATTTTAGTTTTTTTGGCAAAATCGGAGGCCATATAATTTCCGAATACTAAATCTTATTAATATGAAAAGAAAAATTATTCTTTCAATCCTCACCCTATTTTGTATTGGCGCAGTTTATTTTTTAGGAAGTCCAACTCCCCTTTTTGCGGAAGAGCCTGGTGGCGAAACTTGCCACTCTTGGGATAAATGTCCTAAAACCGATGATGGTGAAGGTCATTATGTCTATTGGATGGAAGGTTGGACTGATCCTTTTGAGGGTGAATGGAAGTGTTGTGTTAAAGAGGTCTCTGAACAGTGGTGGGGGGATAAGAAGACTGGAACAACTTTGTAGGCTGTATCTCAATTAAAATATAATATGCCATTACACAAAGTCCTTAGGTGTTATATGAAAGATATGTGCTCAATACCAATCCCCTTAGGCGTTAAGAGTAAAATCTTAAGACATTAATGAAGTTTCAATCTTCCAAGGTAAATGATTAATCCTCTCCTTTAATATTGTTAATTGTTCAATCAATTGGATATAGGAAGGTGGTTGAGCTTCAAATATCATTTGTTCAACCATGGTCGAATGATCATTCTGCCAGGCCTGTGAAACCGCCGGTATAGGAAGCGGATCAATAGTCTGCGGCTGCATTAGCTTATAATCAACACCCCCAACCCGGGAAAACGAATATCTGTGACTTAAGATATTCTGATATAATTCCGGGTCAGCAAGGGCCCTGTCTGCAACATTGGTTTGAGCCATTTTTACAACATCATAAATATGCCGGCTGAGTCGATCGACCCGAATTTTCTCAATTGGTCTATGAAACTCTTCATGCAATAGAAAAATCTTTTCAAGAAAGGTTCGTTCCGGAACAACTGTTGGAACACTAATAGGTGGCAAGGCAAAACTTCTATCGGAATAGTATTCATCCACAAGTGATCTAAAACTTACTGGTTCGAATGGTTCACGCATTGATCGACATCCAATTTCTATTTGAACCCTGGCTTCCAGATATCCGGGATTTGGAATTACATTGTGATAATATATCTCTATAATTCTTGGATCCTGATCAGAATCCTTTGCTTCAATTATCTTGATATCGACACCAGCAATTTCTCTTTCAACAAACTTATCCTTAATCATTTGGTGAAAACTGCCTGATGTGTAAGCACTTGCTTCTTTTCTAAGTCTGGTTTTCTTGCTTTTTGAAAGAACTCCCTCAAAGCCTAAATATCCTCTATCAATGGCTAAATCAATATCCTCCGAGAACCGATTAATAAGTCCCCAGGCTTTACTTAAGGAAGTCCCTCCTTTAAAAACCAACGCTTTGGCAGCCTCCATATCAAAAATTGCGGAAAGGGTCTGTACAACCCACCAATCTTTTTCAACGGCAAAGGGAGACATACCGGTTTTCTCTGCTATTTGAACATATGCATTCCTCCTTGTCTCTTCCGGGACATTAAGCCACTCAATCATTCGCCATTATTTTTTAGTGCTCTTCGCATGATTATTCTTATCCACTCCGGAGCTAAACGGATATCATGCTCTAATCTGTATGTGTCTTCCTTTTTGAGATGGTCCAGTATTTTCTTGATTTCGTCTTCGGTTATCTTCTCTTTTCCTATTGCCTTCAGCGCTTGTATGGCCAAGCCACTGATTTCCCCAATTGCTGCCAGGTTTTTGGGGGCTGTCTTTTTAAAAATAATCTTCCGCTTTCCAACAGTAATCGTTCTGGCAGCACCGTCAGTAAGATAAACAACGTTCATTGGGATTTGTGTAGATAAGCCAAAAGCATTAAGGGCAAAGGCTCCGGTTGGCATAATGCGGGCCTTATCCCTTCTTCTGATGGCTTCTGCAATAGCTTCTGTACTTGGGTTAACCGGTCCAAGAATTGGATCAATTTCCTGCCGTGTATAAATTCCTCGGGCTACTCGAACAATTTCACCTCTATAAACCAAACGCTCAAGGACTTTCGCAACCGTTTTTGATGAGCCAAATGCGAGAAAATCCTCACTAAAAAACAGCGAGCCCCTCCCCGCTTTTGACATTTTCACAAGTATCTTATCATCAATGCTTTCAGTGTGCATTTCTTATATTTTTTGTCGCAAATTTAGTAAATATTTGCGACAAAATTATTATTTCTTGATCTGTTTGTTTATTTGCAAATTCTTTCGGCTGCTCTCATTTTTTACCTGCGGGTTGATATGGATTTGTTGGTTAAGCCAAATTAGCTGTAATTCGCACATTATCAAGGTGGGACATGGCAGGTTCGAACATCCGACCGCTTGCCTGTCAAGCAGTGGATGAATAAGGGTTTCAGTACTCTAAGGGTTTCTTATAATCCCCAATTTTCTCGATCCTAACCGGGCCTCCGGGAGTTAATTCGATAGGAGCAATTTCTAATTTCATCAGTTCACCATTGAATTCGATTTCTTCGAGACGGTTTTTATCTAGGGTGGTGCCAGCCTTGCGCATAAAGGGGAAGAGGTCTTCGCCAACGGCAATACTCATGTCTTCTACCATCTCGTCCCAGCTAAGATGGTGCTCAGGATCATCTTTCCAACGGGTGTGCTGTATATATTTCCACCGCGGATACCATGTAGGACCATATCGGTCATCGAGCTTCTGCCATATATACCAGGTCTTTGTCCAGTCCTTACCTTTGCCCCACGTCTCCATCAATGCTTTATTCTCATACTCAGTAGCCAGGTCAAGGGCATTGCCCTTAGTATCATAGTCGAACATGGAGTTGCAGTTACGGTTGGAATGGTTGAGGAACTCGGCCTTGAAGAGGGCATTAACCTTACCCTGATACCAGCCGGCATGAGCCTCGCCACGATTAGGGATAGGAGCAATACCTGCTACCTCACCGTCATCATTGACAGGCCCGTGCATCGTGTGGGCCAACTCATGACCGAAGATGGATAGTATGCCGTGAGTATCCAGACTGATGATACCATTTTCTTTTGGGCGGTAGGCATTTACTGCCCATCCACCTCCGCTACCTGCACAAAGGATGAGATACATCGGCTCGGCAGTTGGCTTGGATGGAAGCCTCTCCTGAACAAATAGCTTGGCTCTGGGTACATCAACAGTGACAGTTCGCAGTAATTCTTTTTTCTGATTGGCAGCCCAGTAAAAAACAATATTGTTGAAGTTGTTCTCCAACTCAGGATAAATTCCCCCTCCTCCCCACATGGGCTCCGGATATCCAGCCTTATCTTTCATGGCTTTCTGATCACCCACCAGCCACTCAAGAGCCTTGTCCAACTCCTGGTTCACAAGGGTTTTCTCTTCCTCCGTGCCTGTGTTCGGTCGCCTGAATTTGGAGGCGGACTCGGTAAGTAGAATGCGTCCCTTGAAAACATCAATTTTAATTATGTCACCATGTTTGTCCTCAAGGTCAAAAGCCTTCAGAACCTGCTCTTTTGCAGGTTGGCCTTGTACCATAAGACCGCCGCCGGCATTGACAAAAGCAAATAAGGCACTTAGCTCATCGTTAGTATATATCTGAGATTCTGAATTACCCTGACCGGTAATTATTACCTGATATTTTGGATTGGGCATCCATACAAAGGGATGGATTTGATTAACAGTGTCATAAACCATACGTATACGACTTTCACCCTCGGGATCCAGAACGGAGTTGAGTGTTGCATGTGATCCAATAGATCTGTAGCCCAGACTATTCAATTGCTCCGGCAAGGTCCATAAAGTGGCAAAACTACATTCGTGTGCCATATCTATCAAAACATTATAGCCCTTGTCATTTTCCACCGGCTGCTCGGGTAAAGGAAACTGCTTTAGCAACTCCGAAGGGAGAGTCTTTCCTGATGTCCAGTATTCAGTTATCTGCTCAGAAGTCCATTCCGGTGTTGAGGAACAGGACACAAGCACTAGGCTTGTGATGGCCACAATTAATAGTCTTAGTTTCATTGGTTAATCGTTACTAGTTACTCGTTACTCCGTCACCTGTCACCCGTCACCCATCACTTTTTCTTCTTAACTCCTAGAATTCCTCTTAAGTCGTTAAGCCCTTTTTCCAGTTCTTTTTCCAGGTCAGTAGCCAATGAGTCGATTTGATCATCTGTGGCTTCATGCTCAGCAGCCTCATATTGAAAATCATCATCCATTATCTTGATGTCCTTGGGGATTTTAAATTTATCCGGATTGACCCGGGTATTGAAATCGATCTTAGTGGCCTCTATAAGCCATTGGCCCATCATGTTGACTTCGGTTTTAAGAGCCATGTTTTCCCACATCCAGATCTTGGATCCCAGACCTTCCCATATGTCGCAGTTATGGCCAAGAATTTTTTCTTCACCGGTTTTTTCAAATCCCATATCCTGCATGGTTGTTCTGCCCCACTCTTCCCATTCCTTCCATTCAGCTTCAGTCATTTTTGAGGGATCCCAGGGGATTACCGTCCTGGTTCCTGTTTTCTCTATAAGGTCGATCGCATAGACCACAGAATCGAGCTTGATATTTAACGTTTTTTCAGTGGTGGTCATCCCCAGTATTGTGGTCGTTGATTCTGTGAAGCGTGCCTCACGTCTTCCGTGATTATCAAAATAAACTGTCTCTGTCCCGGTAGTTTTTCCGCTAAGCTTGTATTCTAGTATTCCTGATTTTGCCTTAAACATCATCATCTCGTTCTGGGCGAAGGAATTCATGCCAATGCTTGCTGT
Organism: uncultured Porphyromonadaceae bacterium; assembly: GCA_964446195.1. Taxonomy (GTDB): domain Bacteria; phylum Bacteroidota; class Bacteroidia; order Bacteroidales; family UBA12481; genus JAUVKA01. The sequence goes on from CAYUNU010000070.1 coordinate 10,356, forward strand.
GGCAAGAACAAAAAGTGTGATTCTAAAAAAATATCTCATGGTCGTGTAATTTTAAATTCATAGTTTTCTTGTTAAACAAATCTAATAAATATTTCGCTTTTGAAATGTGAACTGTTTTGAGAATGCAAATTCCTTTTATGTCCTATTTGAAGTAAATATCTGCTACTACAGGATAGTGATCCGAAATAAAAACACTATCTTTTTTGACTGCCAGTACCCCGTGGGTTTTTACATTAAATCCGGAGTTAACAAACAGATAATCTATAATTGCCTCTTTGTTTAACCTGCCAAATCCGTTTATTGTGTTTAGCCCTCCAAAGTGTTCAGATTCTGAAATATAATGGGTATTGATTAAGCTAAGGTTTCCCTTATCCTCCGTTATCAAGCGGTAAGCTTCAGAGTCTTCAGTACAGTTGAAATCGCCGCTAATAATTACGGCTTTATCCCCTGCTATCTCAGCTACTTTTTTCACAAGTAATTGTGCGCTGTATTTCCTGGCTTCGTCACTTACATGACTGAAATGAGTGTTAAAGAAGTAGAACTCTTTGTTATTTGTCTTATCCAGAAATCTCACCCAACTAACGATTCGTGGAAGGACCGCTTCCCATCCCTTGCTACCTATGCTGTCGGGCGTTTCTGATAACCAAAACGTTGCTTTTTCGAGGGCTTCAAATCTGTCTTTGAGAAAAAATATTGAGCCCATCTCACCTCCGGTTTTTCCATCATCCCTGCCAACAGCATAATGGAGATAATCAATAAGCTTTTCTTCCAGATATTTTTGCTGACTAAGCAGCACTTCCTGCATACCAACAATATCAATTTTCTCTGAAAGGATCGTTTCAACAGCCAGCTCCTTTCTGTTATTCCAGGTGTTTATTCCATCTCTCGGGTTATCATATCGAATATTGAAGGTCATCACCTTTATTGGAGTTTGCTTATTGCTTCCCGAGCAGCTAAGTGCAAGAGTGCTTAAAATCAGTAATATAAGGCGGTTTAGCATGGTTTATTAAATAGGTTTTTGTAAAAGTAAAAATACAAACAAAAGGAATAAATCAATGCAATGTCCTGTGACATTTAAAAAGCTGACATAGATCAGTTAATTATATGATTTTTTGTATTTTTGTATTTCCTCAGATAGGGTTATGATGAATAATAAATTCAGATTTACAGGATGTACGATCAGTTCACGCGTAATCAGGTGTTTTGAAAAACTCACTGATGAGGAGAAAAAACTATTGGATGAAAGCTCAGTTTATATTACTTATAAAAAGAAAGAAGTAATATGTAAGCAGGGTGGCTTTGTTTCTCATATCATGTTTGTTGAGAGTGGCTTAGCCAAGGTGTTTATTGATAATGGCGAGAACTCTCTTGTTTTGAAAATTATTCCCGGAGGAGCCTTCCTTGGCCTGGCAACTGTTTCGGAGGAACATAATACCTACCAGTACTCTGCACAGGCTTATATCGATACGGTAATTAAGCAGATTGATATTAAGATTTTCAGGCAGTTGGTTAGTCAAAACACTGAGTTTGCCAGGGAGGTTATTGATATCTTAAGTTCAAACAGTGTTCAGATATATGGACGTTTTTTCTGTCTCACTCATAAGCAGGCTTATGGGAGGTTGGCCGACATTCTTCTTTGTTTGTCCGACATGGTATTCAAAAACGCAGAATTTGATTTGCCTCTTTCACGGAAAGATCTTGCCGATCTTTCAGGGATGAGCTCTGAAACAGTAATACGCATGCTAAAGAAATTCCATGAAGATAGTCTGATAGCTATGGATGGCAAGAACATAAAAGTAATTGATCACAGCAGGCTAAAGCGAATCAGCGAAACTGGATAATTCCATTCTCGATATAC